>JBFKAF010000768.1:0-1827 GCA_041621735.1 Pseudomonas sp. | reverse complement strand
CTGGAATCGATACCGAACAACTCCCGGGCAGGGACCAGACGGCTGGCGGGTTCGATATTCAGGTCGGTCATAAATGTCGCCTCTGGGCCGGGGGATGGCCACTGATTCTAGGGGCGTGGTCGAGGCAGGAGAGGGACCAGTTGCCGGCACCCGATGCGGCCAGTGACGGCTGGCGCCACGTTCGGGCGAAAACTGGCTCTATGGTCTGCTGCGGTGGCGGCTAAGGATGGTGCCAGTTGTTATTCACTCGGCCGTTGCCGCCGAACTATCTTGAGAGGTCAATCAGATGTCCGCCGATACGCTGACGATCAAACTGGACCCGCAGCTCCTCGCGCTGTTTCGCCGTTACCAGGCGCACACGAGCATCGCGCCAGAGTTTTATATCGACGAACTGCTGGCCAAGACCCGGCCGACCCTGCAGGCCGTGGTCGAGGCGCTGGACGAAGCCGCTGGCGACCCGGAGGCGCTGGCTCAGCTGTTCGGCCGCAAGATGGCCAGCCTGATGCAGCCCCAGGCCGAACAGTCCGATCAGGTCAGTGCCTGAGGAAGGTTCAGTTCAGTTGCTCGATTTTCTCGCGGATTTCCCCCAGCTTGGCCTCGACCACGTTCTCCAGGTGTTGCAACTCCTGTAGCATCTCTTGCTTGGGCGAGAGCGGCTGTTCGCTGGTGCCGGTCAGCTGCTTGAGCTCGTCGAGGGCCTGCTGCAGCACCGGGCTGCAATCGCTCAGTTGCTGCCAGGCCTGGCTGTGACGGCTCTGGCCCGGGATGGAGTTGCGCGGTCGGGCGAAGGTGAACTTCTGGCTGTGCGGGCGCAACGAGGTGATGGGGCGCAGGTAATAGACCTTGAGCACATCGCGGTCGTGCTCGCGGCGCAGGCTGAAGCGCGAGATGAGTTCGAAGGAGCTGATGCCCATTTCCTTCAGGGTTGAATAGTCGGTCATGGCAGGTATCTCGTCTGTGGTTAAGTCTGTCGGGGGTATTCGGCTCCTGTGGCGCATGTGCAACAGACAGCGGCAGGCCGGCTGTAGCAGCAGGTCGCGGGGCTGTCTGGCGAGATTGTTATTGTTGTTCAGGCCTCGGTCGTTGTGCCTTGTCGCGAGGCGGCAGGCTGGGCCGAGGTGAGGAGGCCACTCTCGTCAAGCGAGAGGTGCGCGCAGTTTAGCCAGCGCTGGCCGGTCGCCAAGAACCAGCCCTGGTCGGCCAATGGAGCCAGGCGAGGGCCGTTGTCTTGGCTGGATCAGTGGTTCTGGCTCCACTGGCTCTGGGGCTCGACTGCGGGCCTGGTTAAGGTTTGGTTTGGGTTGCTTTTCCGTAGGCTGGGTTAGTCGCGTAGCGGCGTAACCCACCATTGCTGCCATATGGCAGCAGCATTGCCGGCCTAACGGCCGGGGGGCGGGTTACGCCTGCGGCTAACCCACCCTACGCAAGGCTTTGCATTACGTAACTGGGACAGAGCCTTTTTCATTTATGCAGCGTCCTTCAGTATTCCATTCAGGAGTCCACCATGAGTCAGAATTCCGTGTCGGCTAATAATAAGAAGCCCAGTCCGAACTTGAGTGAGTCGGCCCAGGTCGACCAGCAATCCGTGCAGCCTTTCACCCGTTCGCAGAAGGTCTATGTGCAGGGCTCGCGCCCGGACATTCGCGTGCCGATGCGCGAGATCAGCCTGGACGTCACTCCAACCGAGTTTTCTGTAGGAGAGGGGGGCGGCGAGATCAACGCGCCGGTGGTGGTCTACGACACCTCCGGCCCCTATACCGATCCGAACGTGAGCATCGATGTGCGCCAGGGCCTGGCCGACGTGCGCTCGGCCTGGATCGCCGACCG
>JBFKAF010000767.1:0-1829 GCA_041621735.1 Pseudomonas sp. | reverse complement strand
GCCGTAAGCATCGCGAGACGTGTTAGAGACATCCCAACTTTACGGCGCTAGCCGTTCTTTCCTCCCCATGCTAGACTTTGTAGATAGCTGATGCTCGAGCAAACTGACTGCGCAAGATGTCCGCTGTTGTTTACGTCCCGTGCTTGCTGTGCATCCTACGTCTCCTGCAGTGACAGCGTCCGGTAGTTGTTGTTGGCCCATCCTAATGGCGCAAACGCGCTATACACACGGTTTTTGATTTGCGCGCTGCCGCAAGGGCTCCAACTCCACCGCCCAAGCGTGTCCAACACCACCTCGTTCGACTGTGAGCCCGCACCCTCCAGATCGAACTTTTTCAGTTTGCCCGTTGCCTTAGTTTTTTCGTCGCCGGCAAGACTCCGAGGAGTCAAGCCACGGCGCCGGACGCAAACGCACTGCGCCCAGCCAACGGCGGTAGACCGCCCGTTGCACTGACACTAGCCGTGGGTAGCGCCGAGGCCTGCGACACGGGATTTTCACGCACAGGAACACGCACAGACGCACCAGGGCGGAAAACAGCAAGCGGCGATGACGAGGCAGAGGTCGAAGAAAGGCTTTGCGCGTTCGGCGGCGGTGGCGGCAGCGAAGGCGGAAAGCGGACGGGGGCAGGCGACGGCAGCGAGGCAGCGGAGGAGGCAGCGCGCGCAGAAGCAGACGACCCGAGCGAGACGGACGGCGGAACAACAAGAGGCAGCGACGGGGCAGCAGAAGAAGCAGAAGGCCCAGAAGCAGACGACCCAGCGACAGGCAGCCCAGAGGCAACGGAGGACACCCGACCGGCCGGAAGGGGGGATGAAGAAGGACGCGGCGCCGATGTGCTCGGCGCCGGTGTGGCCGGCGGGGTTCCGCTACCCGAGCCCTGCGTCCCAGCGGCCGGTGGGGCGACCGAGGGTGCACGGGACGAGGGGGAGGAGGAAGGCAAAGAAGAAGCAAGAGAAGAAGACGGAGGGGCAGGGGCACCAATCGCACCAGGGGCGCGCGTTTTACCGCGCAGGCGGCCGCGCGCGATGAACGACTCGGCTTTGGCGCACAGCGCGCCGGTGCCGGAGACGACCGCGCAAACAGCGCGGCGCAGGACGTCACGACCGAGATCGGGATCATCCGACGCAATGCCGAAGAGGCTGTGGAGCGTCTTTCGCGCCGCGTCGCTGCACGCGCCGGCGGCGTGAAAGACGAGCGGCGCAAAGCGGACGGCGGGGTCGATGCGCACAAACGGCTCGTAGTGCTTCCATTTTTCGGCCGTGATCTGCGCGAAGTTGCCGGCGCTTGTCGTGACGGAAACGTCTAACCACCACTCGTGCGCGCCGGCGTGTACGACGATGTCCATGCGGCGGCCCTGCTGCAAGAAGTTGCGGTCGCGAGGCGCGGCGGCTGCGACGACGTCGGGCGGCAGCGGTGGCAGCACAACTTCCTCGTCGGCGTTAAACCCGGCGGCGTCGCGCCGCGCAAAAGGTGATGGCGGACTGTGGGGTTCGGGCGCGTCCATGTGACACCACCGCACCCGAGCGCAGCGGTGGAGACGGGTTTCTGTTTTTTGGTCTCCCGGAAAAATGCATTGCTGCACGCATATCCGTCCACGGGGGGCGACGGCCCATCCTAATGGCGCAACGCGCTATACACACGTTTTGATTGCGCGCTGCCGCAAGGGCTCCAACTCCACCGCCCAAGCGTGTCCAACACCACCTCGTTCGACGTGAGCCCGCACCCTCCAGATCGAACTTTTTCAGTTTGCCCGTTGCCTTAGTTTTTCGTCGCCGGCAAGACTCTGAGGAGTCAAGCCACGGCGCCGGACGCAAACGCACTGCGCCCGG
>JBFKAF010000766.1:0-1831 GCA_041621735.1 Pseudomonas sp. | reverse complement strand
TTGCGCCTGGGCACTGCCGACGATCAGGGCGGTCGCGGTAACCGCGGTGAGCAAACAACGATGCATGGCGATCTCCGATAAACCAAAGGGTGGCATACCGGAGGTTAGACGAGAATAACTGGCCTCGGTTCCTGCATGCAGGCGTGCCTTAGAGGCTGAGAATCGCCTGTGCCAGTTGCAGGTCGTTGGCGCTCAGCTCAGGGGCCTGTTGACGAATATGGCGCAGGGCCGCCTCCAGCTGTACGCCGCGGATCGCGCCTTGGCTGGCGATGAAACTGGCCGCATCGGCGCGCGCGGCCAGTACGACCTTGTCGTCGCGTAGCGAGGAGGTGGCATCGGAGGTCGCATCCGAGGTGCCGACCAGCGCGCCGGCCACTGCATCGGTGGTGGCCACGAAGCTGGAGGCCGAAGCGGCGGAGGACAGCGCGAACAGGCTAAGAAAACCGAGCGTGCGTAAAGGATTCATCCTGAAACTCCCACATGAGGCTGGAAGGCGCGGCGGTCGGCCGCGCCGAGTCCATTCAAGCCTAGCTCAGTGGCTAGGGGCAAACCATGCTGGCTCAACGCCAGAAGGGTTTCTCCAGCTCGGCGAAGCGCTCGCTCTGACTGATGCCGGCATCGGCCAATTGGTGCTCGTCCAGTGCGGCCAGTTGGCGCCGGGTACGGGCGTTGAGCAGCCAGCGCGCGAGGCGGGCACGCCAATGGGTTGCTGCAGGAGGTGCAGTCCGCAGGGTGTTGTTGAGAATGCTTTCCATGGCAGTCGACCTTCCCGCTTGCAGCGGGAGTTGGGTATGGGGAGCCATGGTCGCGCGAGGGAGGCTGTGCTGGCAGTCACAGCGAAGTGAAATTGTATTGGTGCAGTTCCATCTACTCAGCAACTGTTCTGTTCGCTGTGGCGCTAGCTGTGCCGGTCGCTGCGGATAGCGGCTGCGCATAACGACGAAACCCGCCAACGCTGGGCGTGGGCGGGTTTCGTGTGCAGCGTTGCGAGCGGCTTGCGCCGCGGCGCTTAGCGCCAGAACGGCTTGCCCAGCTCGGCGTGGCGTTGGCTCTCGCTGATCCCGGCGTCGGCCAGCAGGCGGGCATCCAGGCGCGCCAGTTGGCGGCGGCTGACGATGCGGCGCTGCCACAACAGGAGGGTGGCGGCCATGCGCAGTGGCAGTGGGCTGGTGGAGTTGCCGGTGTATTGCTCGAAGTGCAGGCCGGAACTGAGGGTGCGTTCCATGGTGACATCCTTCCGCTTGTGGCGGGTCTAGAGAGTGTTCTACTGGTTGCTAATCTTCCTCTTCTGCCAACAGGTGCAGTAGCCACAGTTGCGTTAAATTGCAGGCCTATTAGATAGTTTGCTTTGTAACTGATTTGCCGATTTTTGCAGAAACTGTATGGGTTATAAGTTATATCGCGTGCTTCTAGTTATATTTCAGGATTTTTAACTGCGATTTATGCGTTTTTGCAGGTGTTTACTATAGGTACAGTTTTAAATTGATTGCTATAAGCCGTTGACCTGTAGTTCAGTTATTTCCGTGATCTTGTGCGTCTATCAGGCTTAACTGTACCTGTCTAAGGCGTCTGGGCAGTTTTCGTCAGGCATGAAAAAACCCGGCGCAAGGCCGGGTTTCAGTTGAACGGGTCGGTGTATCAGTCGACCGCTTTGACCATGTCTTCGATGACTTTCTTGGCGTCGCCAAACACCATCATGGTCTTGTCCAGGTAGAACAGTTCGTTGTCCAGGCCGGCGTAGCCGCTGGCCATCGAGCGCTTGTTGACGATCACGGTCTTGGCCTTGTAGGCCTCGAGGATCGGCATGCCGGCGATCGGCGACTTCGGATCG
>JBFKAF010000765.1:0-1832 GCA_041621735.1 Pseudomonas sp. | reverse complement strand
GTCGACCAGTTTGCGCACGTCGCCGCCGGCGCAGAAGGCTTTGGCGCCGTTGCCGCGCAGCAGTACGCAGGCAATGCCCGGGTCATCCGCCCAGGCCGCGAGTTTGCCGTCCAGCGCCTCGATCATCGGCAGGGATAGGGCATTGAGGCTCTGTTCGGCGTCCAGGCTGGCGATGCCGATGCGAAAGCCGTGCAGGCTGGCGAGTTCTTCGAAATGAATATTCATGCTCGATCTCGTAGGTAGGCGGGATGTGCGTGTGCAACATCCCGCACGAACAGGAGGGATGAAAACAGACTCATCCAGCCCTTGGTCATTTGTTGTGCCACTGCGGGTCGCGTTTCTCCAGGAAGGCATTCACACCCTCGCGGGTGTCGTCGGCGTCGAACAGGTCGACGAAGCGCTCACGCTCCTCGCTCAGCCAGCTATTCGGGCTGCGCTCGCGGGCACCCTGGATCAGCGGTTTGATGGTGCGCACCGCCACCGGGCTCTGCCGTGCGACTCGCGCCGCCAGCAACAGGGCATGGCCCCTGGCTTCGCCGCTGTCGACCACCTGTTCGACCAGGCCGATGCGCAGGGCGGTCTCGGCATCGATGCGTTCGCCACACAGGATCATTCGCTTGGTCCAGCCTTCACCGACCAGCCAGGCCAGGTTTTGCGTGCCGCCGGCACAGGGCAGCAGGCCTACCGAGGCTTCCGGCAGGGCCATCTGCGCCTGGCGCTCGGCGATACGAATGTCGCAAGCCAGGGCGCATTCCAGGCCGCCGCCCATGGCATAGCCGTTGATCGCGGCAATCGACACGCCGCGAAAGTCGCGCAGCGTCTCGAAGGCCTCGCCGAAACGTCGGGCCATCTCGCGGGCGCGGGCCTTGTCGCCGTCGGCGAACAGCTTGAGGTCGGCGCCGGCGGAGAAGAACTTGCCGCCCTGGCCGGTGATCACTAGGGCGTAGATGTCATCGTCGTGGTTGAGGTGTTCGACCAGTTGCTTGAGGCCGATCAGCGACTCGCGGTCCCAGGTATTGGCCGGCGGGTGGTTGATGGTCAGCAGGGCGGTGTGACCGTGTTTTTCCACGGTGAGCTTGTGGGTCAGGTCGAATACCCCGGGCTTGTAGGGTTCCATGGCAGTGTTCATAAATATCCTCGTAGATTGTGCGCCCTCTCCCTCTCGGAGAGGGGATAAAAGCTACAGCAGGCGATCGAGCATGCCGTCTTGATCCAGCAGGCGGCGGGCGATGATCACGCGCATGATTTCGTTGGTGCCTTCGAGAATCTGATGCACGCGGCTGTCGCGTACCCAGCGCTCCAGTGGGTAGTCGTTCAGGTAACCGTAGCCGCCATGCAACTGCAGCGCCTCGTTGCACAGGTTGAAGCAGTGGTCGGTGGCGAAGCGTTTGGCCATGGCGCAGTACAGGCTGGCTTCGCTGTGCCGGTGATCCAGCTTGTGCGCGGCCAGGCGCACCATCTGCCGGCTGGCGGTAAGGTCGGTGAGCATGTCGGCCAGCTTGAACTGCAGGGCCTGGAACTCGCTCAGCGGCTTGCCGAACTGCTTGCGTTCCTCGACGTAGCGCAGCGACTGTTCCAGCGCCGCCTGGGCCGCGCCCAGCGAACAACTGGCGATGTTGATGCGGCCGCCGTCCAGGCCTTTCATCGCATAGACGAAGCCCTGGCCCTCGGGACCGATGCGGTTGCCCGCCGGGATGCGCACGCCCTCGAAGCTGATGCTGCGCGTCGGTTGCGCGCGCCAGCCCATCTTCAGCTCGTTGCGTCCGTATTTGACGCCCTCGGCATCGCCCGGCACCAGGAAGCAGGAGATGCCCTTGGCGCCTTCTTGGCCG
>JBFKAF010000764.1:0-1836 GCA_041621735.1 Pseudomonas sp. | reverse complement strand
ATACCCTGATGAGTGAGCGCGGCTATGTCAGCGTCGATGTGGTCAGCCTGAGCGACGATCATCCGCAAAAGGCCGAGCTGCGCGCCAAGTTTCTCGACGAGCACCGGCATGCCGAGGACGAGGTGCGCTTCTTCGTCGCGGGCAGCGGCCTGTTCACCCTGCACATCGACGACTACGTCTACGCGGTGCTGTGCGAGAAGAACGACCTGATCTCGGTACCGGCCGGTACCCGTCACTGGTTCGACATGGGCGAGCACCCGCATTTCGTGGCGATTCGCCTGTTCAACAACCCGCAAGGCTGGGTCGCCGAGTTCACCGGCGACGACATCGCCAGCCGCTTCCCGCGCCTGGACGACTGAGCTCCGATCGCCCAGGCGCCGCGTCCACCCGTGGTCTCCAGACCAGGGCCTGGGAACCATAACCATCGAATGGAGAGTGCCCATGCCAGTCAAAGCCATACTCACCGATATCGAAGGCACCACCAGCGCGGTGAGCTTCGTCTTCGAGGTGCTGTTTCCCTACGCCGCCAAGCACCTGCCGGACTTCGTCCTGACGCATGCCGATGAGCCACAGGTGGTCGAACAACTGGCCGCCGTACGGGCGGAAAGCGGCGAGGCGGCTGCCGATGTGCCGCGGCTGATCGAGATCCTCCAGGGCTGGATCGCCGAGGACCGCAAAGCCACGCCGCTCAAGGCCCTGCAGGGCATGATCTGGGCCGAGGGGTATCACAGCGGCCAGCTCAAGGGGCATGTCTACCCGGATGCGGTCGAAGCGCTGAAGCGCTGGAAGCAGGGCGGTTATGAGCTGTACGTCTATTCCTCCGGTTCGATCCAGGCGCAGAAGCTGATTTTCGGCTGCTCGGTGGCCGGTGATCTGCTGCCGTTGTTCTCCGGTTACTTCGACACCACTTCAGGCCCCAAGCGCGAGATGGCGTCGTACCAGCGCATCGCCCAGGCGATCGGTCGTCCGGCAGACGAGATCCTGTTTCTCTCCGATGTCGTCGAGGAGCTGGACGCCGCCGAGCAGGCCGGCATGCAGACCGTCGGCCTGGCGCGTGACGGTGGAGCGTTGACCGGCCATGAGAGCGTCGCCAGCTTCGCGGTGATCGACCTCAACCGGCTGTGAGTTTTTAGCTGAGTGTGAAGTGCACGAAGGGGTTTAGCGGCGCAGCTCGATGCGCTAATCAGTCGAGTACTGAACTCTCAGGCGTAACGTCTATCCTACGAGGGCAACCCTTCACACAGGAGTGTCCTCATGGGTTCTACATTGAATGGCCTGCTTGGCCTGATCATTCTGGCGCTGGATATCTGGGCCATCATCAACATCATCAAAAGCAATACCGATACGGCGAAGAAAATTCTCTGGGTGCTGCTGGTGCTGTTCCTGCCCGTAATCGGCCTGATCATCTGGGCGTTGGCCGGGCCGCGTGGCAATGTGAGCCTCTGACCCATGACACGTTCGGCTGTGCTCCTGCTGTGCGCCTGGTTGGCCGTGTTGAGCTCCTCCCAGGCCAGTGAAAGCGCAGCCTGGGATGCTTTGCGTGAGGGGCGAGCCGTTCTGCTGTTGCGCCATGCCACGGCACCCGGCGTGGGTGACCCGGCGAACTTCGACTTAAGCGACTGCCGGACCCAGCGCAACCTCGACCGCCGCGGCCGGGAACAGGCGCGGCGCTGGGGGCAGCTGCTACGCAGCCAGGGCATCACCCGCCCTCGACTGTTGAGCAGCCGCTGGTGCCGTGCCCGCGACACCGCAAGGGAGATGGGGCTTGGCGCTGTCGAGCCTTTGCCAGAGCTGGACTCCTTCTACGAGGACCGCTTGCAGGCGGCGGGGCAAACT
>JBFKAF010000763.1:0-1840 GCA_041621735.1 Pseudomonas sp. | reverse complement strand
CAGGTCGAACTGGCCAAGCTGCACAAGGGCCGCGCGTTCGGTGAAATGGCGGTACTCGATGGCGAAAGACGCTCGGCCAGCTGCCTTGCCGTCAGCGACTGCACCTTGCTGGTGCTGGCCAAGGACTCGCTAGACAAGATGCTGCAGGAGGCACCGAAGTCCGCCGCCAAGCTGATCCGCGCCATCGCCGTGGGCATGTCCAAACGCCTGCGTATGGTCGATGGCCAGCTGGTCGAACAGCAGCTCTAGGAGCAACGGTCACGGCTGTTGGCAGCCCATGCTCGACGGCACTCAGTCACCGCCCTTGCCCGGTGCTTTGCTGCCTTGGCTATTGCGCCGCAATTGCTGCTGCAACAGCGGCAGCTCGCCATCTGGTGGGGCCAGGGTGCCACTTGGCAGGCTGGGGGCCAGACCGCTGCGATCACGACCGGGGTTGAGCAGCGGCGGATTGTTCGGCGCGGGACTCGGCACATGACGCGGCTGCGGCACACTGAAGGGTTGCGGCGTCGCCGTACCGGGCGCGCCAGCCGGACGATCATAGGGCGTGGGCAGTCGATCGCTCTGCGCATGCACCACCGCGCTGCACACTATGCTCAGGCACAGCAGTCCTGTTCTGGGCCAACGCATCCTCCACCTCCGTTATCGTGGCTCTCTGGCATTGGGCCGCACTCCAGGCGATAAGTGCCCGCAAGCTGTTCTCGCCGACCGCCAGCGGGACTAAACTAACCCCTAGCATCTGCAACCAACTACGGACACCCCCATGAGCTCAGATAAAACCTCGCCCACCGCCAAGCTCGACCGTATCCTCGCCGAGGCTCAGCGCAGCCGTGAAGAAGGTTACCGGGACAAAGCGCTGAAAATGTACCCGCATGTCTGCGGACGTTGTGCCCGCGAGTTTTCCGGCAAGCGCCTGAGCGAGCTGACCGTGCATCACCGCGACCACAACCATGACAACAACCCGCAAGATGGCTCCAACTGGGAGCTGCTGTGCCTGTTCTGTCACGACAACGAACATTCGCGCTATACCGACCAGCAGTACTTCAGCGAAGGCTCGACCGCCAGCCAGCAAGGGCCTAAATCGACCCACAAGGCGTTCGCCGACCTTGCCGCGCTGTTGAAAAGCAAAGAGTAAGCCGCCGCCGGCCACACGCCGTATAATTACGCCCTTTGCATAAAGGGCCCATTCCGTGGCGAAGAAACGATACTGCTGCATTGGCCTGTCCAACCCCAAGTCACCGGAAAACGTCGGCTCGGTAATGCGCGCCGCCGGCTGCTATGGCGTCAACTCGGTGTTCTACAGCGGTACGCGCTATGCGCGGGCCAAGGACTTCGTCACCGACACTAAAAGGGTCCACCTGGATATTCCGCTGATCGCCATCGACGACCTGCAAAGCATCATTCCCCTGGGTTGCACCCCGGTCGCTGTAGAGCTGGTCGAGGGCGCGCGGCCACTGCCGGAATACACCCACCCGGATCGGGCCATCTACTTCTTCGGCCCGGAAGACGGCTCCCTGGACAAGAGCATCCGCGACTGGTGCGAAGACGTGGTGTATGTGCCGACCCAAGGCAGCATGAACCTCGCGGCCACGGTCAATGTGGTGCTCTATGACCGCCTGGCCAAGGGCAACAACACCAAGTCCGGACCCAAGTTCTAGCCGCCTGTCGGGTCGAGGGTCGTGGTGCTCACGCCGAGCGGCGGAAACCGCTGACCGTCATTCTGCCCTGGACCTAGCGCCCCCGACAGCGAGTCAACGCCTGAACAGATTGATCAGCAGCGTCACCACGATGCTGACAATCAGCATCGACGTCAGCGGAATGAAGAGCTTGCCGCGCGCGGACT
>JBFKAF010000762.1:0-1851 GCA_041621735.1 Pseudomonas sp. | reverse complement strand
AGCACCGCGTCGAACTTCTCGCGGTACAGGGCGCGGTTGGCCCGTACATGCACTTCATCGTTCCAGGCAGCGACGCTGGCCAGTTGGGTTTGTACCGGCATGGCGCAGCCGTGGTAGGTACGGTACAGCAGGAAAGATTTCAATATGTCGGCGTCGCCGGCCACGAAGCCCGAGCGTAGTCCCGGCAGGTTGGAGCGCTTGGACAGGCTGTGGAACACCACGCAGCGCTTGAAGTCATCCCGGCCCAGCTCGGCGCAGGCGGTCAGCAGGCCGGCGGGCGGGTTGGCCTCGTCGAAGTACAGCTCGCTGTAGCACTCGTCGGCGGCGATCACGAAATCGAATTCATCGGCCAGCTGGATCAGCTTCTTCAGGGTGTGCACGGGGATCAGCGCGCCGGTCGGGTTGCCTGGCGAACAGAGGAAGAGAATCTGGCAGCGCTGCCAGACGTCCGCACCGACAGCGTCGAAGTCCGGATTGAAACCGTGCTCTGCCAGGCACGGCAGGTAATGCGGTTGGGCGCCGGCGAGCAGCGCCGCGCCTTCGTAGATCTGATAGAACGGATTGGGGCTGACCACCAGGCCGGACTCTTGATCGGCAGCACTGCGCTGAACCACCGTCTGGGTAAAGGCGAACAGCGCCTCGCGTGTGCCGTTGACCGGCAGCACGTGCTGTGCCGGATCGAGCGCGCCTGCTGGCAGGTTGAAACGCCGGCTACACCAGTTGGCAATCGCGACGCGTAGCGCGGCAATGCCCAGGGTGGTCGGGTACACCGCCAGCTGGTCGAGGTTGGCCGCCAGTGCTTCGGCGACGAAGGCCGGCGAGCGATGCTTGGGCTCGCCAATCGACAAGGCGATGGCTTTCTTGTCGCTGGGCGGCTGAGCGCCGGCCAACAGGGTGCGGAGCTTTTCGAAGGGGTAGGGCTGCAAATCGTTTAAAGCTTGGTTCATGGCTGTAGGGCGTCAATAGGCGCAGCGCAGGGCGCTGCCGGTCGTGGATGGAACGGTGCAATGCGGCCTCAGGCCTTACTGCACCCTACGGGTTAAAAACTAATCTGGGTTGCCTCGGTCTGCTGCCCGTGGGCATCCGACAGCTTGGCGACGATGGTCTCTTGCAGGCGGATACACAGTTGTGGATCGGACAACGGCTGATTATGGGCATCGGTGACGAAGAACACGTCTTCCACGCGCTCGCCGAGGGTGGCGATCTTGGCATTCTGGATCGACAGGTCGAACTCGAGGAAGATCCGTCCGACCCGCGCCAGCAGGCCCGGCCGATCCGGGGCGCTCAGTTCGAGTATGGTCACCGGGCGGTGGGCATCGTTGTGGATGGTCACCTGCGGCGCAAAGGCGAAGTGCTTGAGCTGGCGCGGCACGCGACGTTGAATGATGTTCGGGTATTCGTCCGGGTTTTTCAGCGCATCGATCAGCCCCTGGCGGATCTTGTTGATGCGTGCCGGGTTGTCGCCAATCGAGCTGCCGTCGGCTTCCAGGACGATATAGGTGTCGAGGGTGAACTGGCTGGTCGAGGTGAGGATGCGCGCGTCGTGAATGTTCAGGTTGAGCTGCGCCATGGCGGCCACGGTCACGGCGAAGAAGTCGTGCTGATCCTCGGCGTAGATGAATATCTGCGTACCGCCTTCAAACTCGCGCTGGGTAGTCTCCTTGATCAGCACCAGCGGGTTACCGTCGTTCGGGTGCTGGATGATGGCCAGGGTGTGCCAGGCGACATCGTCGGCGGTGTGGCGCAGGAAGTAGTCATCGCCCAGTTGCGCCCAGAGTTGTTCGGCGTGATCCGCGTCGGTGCCGCCGCGCACCAGAATCTCCAGGGCGGCGTTTTGCGTCAGGCGGATCT
>JBFKAF010000761.1:0-1866 GCA_041621735.1 Pseudomonas sp. | reverse complement strand
CACTGCACCGCATGCTGACGCGCGACAAGGGCTTCTGCAAAGGTGGCGTGAATATCCACTACCTGGAAAAGAAACTGGGCATGGATAAGCACTGAGCCCATGACCTGCTGCGCGTCGGCGATACGGCGTTAAAAACAATCTCGGATGCTCATTTACCACAGTAAACTGCGCATCCTCGATTGTTTTTGCCTTGTCTCGCCCTAGCTCACAAGGTCATGACTGAAGTGCCAGACAAGGGCTGCCAATCGGCGGCCCTTGTCGTTTCCGCCAGGCGACTACTGTGGCAGCAGCGCCACCGCTTCAAGTAAGCTGCGCGCCAATTTGCATCATCACGCCACACGCTCACGAGGTTTCCCATGCCCTGGTTACAAGTCCGTCTCGCCATCACCCCGGATCAGGCGGAAACCTACGAAGACGCGCTGCTCGCAGTCGGCGCGGTGTCGGTAACCTTTATGGACGCCGAGGATCAACCGATCTTCGAACCGGACCTGGGCACCACACCGCTCTGGTCGCACACCCACCTGCTGGCATTGTTTGAAGCCGACACTCAGGCCGAGGCCGTGTTCGTCCACCTGCAATTGCTCACTGGCACTGAATTGCCGGAGCATCACGCCGAGGTGATCGCCGACCAGGACTGGGAACGCAGCTGGATGGACGGCTTTGAGCCGATGCGCTTCGGCCAGCGCCTGTGGATCGTGCCCAGCTGGCACGCCGCGCCGGAGCCAGACGCGGTCAACCTGCTGCTCGATCCGGGCCTGGCCTTCGGCACCGGCACCCACCCGACCACCGCGCTGTGCCTGGAATGGCTGGATGGCCAGGCGCTGGACAACTGCAGCGTGATCGACTTCGGCTGCGGCTCGGGGATTCTGGCCATCGCCGCCCTGCTGCTCGGCGCCCCCCAAGCCGTCGGTACCGATATCGACCCGCAAGCCCTGGAAGCCTCGCGCGATAACGCCGGACGTAACGGCATCGAGCCGGCGCGCTTCCCGGTCTACCTGCCGGCCGACATGCCGCAGGAACAGGCCGACGTGGTGGTCGCCAATATTCTCGCCGGCCCACTGGTGGCCCTGGCGCCGCAGATCACCAGCCTGGTCAAGCCAGGCGGTCGCCTGGCGCTGTCGGGCATCCTCGCCGAACAGACCGAGGAGGTTCGCGCCGCCTACAGCGATGCCTTCGAGCTCGACCCGACCGCAAGCAAGGACGGCTGGGTGCGCATCAGCGGCGTGCGCCGCTAACGCAGCCACACTGCGCCGCTGCTACTTTCGCAAACACTTGCGTTAGACTAATCGCCTCGCTTGACCGGACCGCCGCATGACCGAAAGTTTCGTCACCCAGTGCCCCCATTGCCGCACCAGCTTTCGGGTCAATCCCGCCCAGCTGGCCGCCGCACATGGAGCCGTGCGCTGCGGGGCCTGCTTGCACGTGTTCAATGCGGCGCGGCAACTGCTGGAACAAGGCCACAGCCTGCCCGCTGCGGCCCAGCCCATCCCGCTGCCAGCCGCGGCGCCAAGCAGCGAGCCGAGCGCCAGCCAGGTCGCCGCGCACCCCAGCGAGCCGACTCCACCCTCACAGACGCGCCACTCGCCAGAGCAACACAGTGACGACACCCTGTGGATTCACGATGACCTGGACCTCGACAGCCTCGATCTGGACGAAGAGCTGGCCAAGCTGGAGGAACAGGAGCAACAGCTGTCGCAACAGTTTCTCGACCTCGACCGCGCCGCCAAACAGACCGCAGCCTTCCCCACCCCGACAGGCGCGGAACACGAGGAGCCTGACGAGCAATGGGCCGAAGCCCTGCTGCGCGATGAGCCGTCGACACCAGCACCGAACAACAGCCCCGCGCCCAGCCCGCCCGCTGCGGTG
>JBFKAF010000760.1:0-1868 GCA_041621735.1 Pseudomonas sp. | reverse complement strand
CTTGCCGCCGGCGGTGATGGTGTCGATCACCAGGGAGCCGGAGTCCGAGGAGGTGACGAAGAACACGATCACCAGGACGATGCCGATGAAGGAGCTGATCTCGGTCAGCGGCAGCTGGCCGAGCATGGCGAACAGCTTGAGCTCCAGGGCGGCATCCTGCACACCGGTGAATCCGTCGCCGACCAGCTGGCTCAGCGCCGTGCCACCGAAGGCGGTCATCCACAGCACCGATACCAGCGAAGGCACCAGCAGCACCGCGATGAGGAACTCGCGCACGGTGCGGCCGCGGCTGACCCGTGCGATGAACATGCCGACGAACGGCGACCAGCTGATCCACCAGGCCCAGTAGAAGGCGGTCCAGCCCTGGCTGAAGTTGGCGTCTTCACGCCCGAAGGGGTTGGACAACGCCGGCAGGTTCACCACATAGCTGCCCAGGTTGCTGAAGAAGCCGCTGACGATCGCCAGGGTCGGGCCGGCGATGATGATGAACAGCAGCAGCAGCAGGGCCAGCACCATGTTGATTTCCGACAGGCGCTTAACCCCCTTGTCCAGGCCGGCCATCACCGACAGCAGGGCGATGGCGGTGATGCCGACGATCAGCAGCACCTTGCTGGTGTCGTTGGCGGTGATGCCGAACAGGTAGTCGAGACCCCCGGCCGCCTGCTCGGCACCCAGGCCCAGCGAGGTGGCCAGGCCGAACAGGGTGGCGAATACCGCGAGGATGTCGATCACGTGTCCCGGCCAACCCCACACCCGCTCACCGAGCAGCGGATAGAAGATCGAGCGGATGCTCAGCGGCAGGCCCTTGTTGAACGAAAACAGCGCCAGGGACAGTGCGACGATGGCGTAGATCGCCCAGGGGTGCAGGCCCCAGTGGAAGATGGTGGCGGCCATACTCAGACTGGCGGCGGCCTCGGCATCGCCGGCGGCGGCGCCCAGCGGCGCCCAGTCGGTGCGCACGCCATTCTCGACACTGGTGCCACCCAGGGCTGAGCCGAAGTGCGACATCGGCTCGGCCACGCCGTAGAACATCAGGCCGATGCCCATACCCGCGGCAAACAGCATGGCGAACCAGCCACTGTAGCTGTAGTCCGGTACCGCTTCCTTGCCGCCCAGGCGCACCTTGCCCAGGGGCGAGACGATCAACCCGAAGCACAACAGCACGAAGATATTCGCCGAGCCAATGAAGAACCAGGCCAGGTTGCTGGTCAGCCAACCGCGGATGGCGGTGAACAGCGGTTCGACCTCGCTCTGCAGGGCCAGGGTCAGGACCACAAACAGCACTGAGACCAGGGCGGAGATGGTGAACACCTTGCCATGCACATCCAGGTTGAAGAGAAACCGTCCCTTGATGTTGTCCTGGCCAATCACGTAGTCGGTATCGATTAGAGTGGACGCCCCGCTCGGCGCTGGAATACTGTCCTGCTGCGGCACGTCTGGCTGCGCTGCCGTGCTGTGCGTAGGGTCTTTGCCCATTCGTAATACTCCTTGATCCGTTTGACTCACTGACAAGTGTAGAGCGGATTCGCCCGACTCACTGTCAACCGGTTAGTTCCCGGCTGTGACAACAAGGGTAACAGCCATGTCGCCTGCGTGCCCGCCCATGGCCCTCCCCGCGCGGCAACGTGCCGGTCTGGCGACAGTCGATGACGCAACTGCGTAGTGCCACCCTGCTCTAAACTGAGGTCAGCACAGAGGAATCGCACACTCATGGACTTCGGCATTCCCCACCTATTCGCCTACCTGATCGCCGCCATCCATGCGCTCGGCGTGTTCGCCGCCATTCATGCGGTACTCAGCGTGCGCACCGCTCAGGGGGCGATTGCCTGGGCGCTGTCGCTGTTCTTCATGCCCTACCTGACCTTAGT
>JBFKAF010000759.1:0-1872 GCA_041621735.1 Pseudomonas sp. | reverse complement strand
GGAATCACCGCGCCGGTCACCGCCACCACGGCGTCGGTGTTGAAGCGCAGAGTCGGCCCGCTCATGGTGATTTCCAGGGCGGCGGCGCCTTCGGCGTTACCCAGCAGGCGGTTGCCCAGGCGCAGGGCGCGGTCGTCCATCGGTCCCGACGGCGGCACGCCGACCGCCCAGTAGCCGAGACGGCCGGGGTAGTCCTGTACCGTGGTCTGGGTGCCAGCGGCCAGCACCTCGAAGGTCTTGGCGCGATACACCAGGCCTTCCAGGCAGCGGGTCCAGGGGCTGCCGCTGGCGAAGGGCGCGTCGCGGAGGATCTGCCGCAGGTAGTCGCGGTTGCTTTCCACGCCATACAGCAGCGTGTCGGCCAGCGCCTGGCTGAGCGCAGCGCTGGCCTGGTCGCGGCTCGGCGCCCAGGCGATCAGCTTGGCGATCATCGGGTCGAAGTAGGGCGGAATCTCGCAGCCGGCCTCGACCCAGGTGTCGATGCGCAGCGCCTGGCCGTCGGCCGGCGGAAACTCCACGGCGGTGAGCAGGCCGGGGCTGGGCTGGAAGTCGCGGCCCGGGTCTTCGGCATACAGACGCGCCTGAATGGCGTGGCCGTTGGGCGTCAGGCCCTGCGCCAGCTCGCTCAGCGGGGCTAGGTCGCCGGCCGCCAGTTCGATCATCCAGCGCACCAGGTCGACGCCCCACACCTGTTCGGTGACGCCATGCTCGACCTGCAGGCGGGTGTTCACCTCCAGGAAATAGAAGCGCTCGGCGGCGCTGTCGTAGACGAATTCGACGGTGCCGGCGCTGCGGTAGTTGACCGCCTTGGCCAGCTGGATCGCCGCGGCGCAGAGTTGCTCGGCCATGCCGCTCGGCAGGTTCGGCGCAGGGGTTTCTTCCAGCACCTTCTGGTTGCGCCGCTGCACCGAGCAGTCGCGCACGCCGAGGGCCAGTACTTCACCTTGGCCGTCGCCGAACACCTGCACCTCCAGGTGGCGGGCGCGCTGGATGTACTTCTCGATAAATACGCCACTGTCGCTGAAGTTGTTCTGCCCCAGGCGTTTGACCGCCTCGAAGGCCTCGCTCAGCTCCTCGGCCGAACGGCACACGCGCATGCCGATGCCGCCGCCGCCGGCGGTGCTTTTTAGCATCAGTGGATAGCCGACTTGATCTGCTGCGCTCAGCGCCGTCGCGAGGTTTTCCAGCAGTTCGGTGCCTTCCAGCATCGGCACCCCGTGCTGTTTGGCCAGCGCCCTGGCGGTGTGCTTGAGGCCGAACACGCGCAACTGCTCGGGCGTCGGGCCGACGAAGGCGATACCGGCCGCCTCGCAGGCTTCGGCGAAGGCGGCGTTCTCCGAGAGAAAGCCGTAGCCCGGATGAATCGCCTGGGCGCCGCTGCGGCGGGCGATGTCGAGGATTTTCTCGACCTGCAGGTAGGTATTGGCGGCCGGACCTTCGCCGAGGCTGTGGGCCTGGTCGGCCTGTTGGATATGCAGGCTGGCGGCGTCGGCCTCGGAATACACGGCCACGCCGTCTACGCGCAGTTCACGGAGAGTACGCAGGATGCGGCAGGCGATGGCGCCGCGGTTGGCGATCAACAGTTTGCTAAACATGGTTGTTTCCCTCGAAAGGGCAGGCGGGCCGTCCCGCGGTATTCGGTCTGCACCCCGGTCGTCCGGGGCTGGAATGCGGTTCTCTTGTAGGAGCCAGCTTGCTGGCGATCAGCGGCGACGCAAAAGCATCGCCAGCAAGCTGGCTCCTACGGGTTTGCGGTGTGATCGGGCTTTTGTTGCAGGCACTGCCCGGAACGGCTCTGGCACAGGCAGAACAGCCAGTGGCGCAGGCGCATCGCGATCAGTCCCATACCAGCACCTCGGCCGGGGTCGGGTT
>JBFKAF010000758.1:0-1877 GCA_041621735.1 Pseudomonas sp. | reverse complement strand
GGCGAGCGGGCGATTGAGGTTTTGTAGTCGGGGGTGAAGGCCTTGGGGTGCCAGTTGCGGTCACGAATGACGAAACGGCGGTTGTCCGCATCGGACATGGTGCTCTCCTCTTGCTCACTGTTCAGGGAGGCCTGCCAGGCAGGTTGTGCACGCAGTGTCGGACATCCGCTGGATGACGAAAACTGAAAAAATGCCGTCAAAACATAACCATTTGGTTATGGATATTCCCCTTCCCGGTAGGCGCGACCCACCTCGCGCATCACTTCCAGACACCACTGCGCCGGCAGCGAGGGCGCCAGCGCGGAATTGCTGCAGATCCCCACCGAGCCCCCCGGTTCCTGAATGCCCAGTTCGAGTTCAACCAGCTCACCTCGACGGAGATCTTCACGCACCGCATCCAGCGGGGCGATCCAGATGGCGTCGCTGCACGCCACATAACGCCGACTGAGGATTAGCGACAGGGTTTCCAGGCGCTGCCGCGACGGGCTGATGCCACACTGCACAAACAGGCTGTCGGCATATTTGCGGATCGTGGTACCGGCCAGTGGCAACACCAGCGGGAATGCTTCCAGGCGGGTGCGCTGCAGCGGTCCGTCCAGCAGCGGGTGGTCGTTGCGTACCACCAGAGTCATGGACTCGCTGTACAGGTGTTCGAAGGTCAGCCCCTGGATCTGCGGACTGTCGGTCATGCGACCGACTACCAGATCCAGTTCGCCGACGCGCAACTGCGACAGCAAGTAGGCACTCGGTCCGGTCACTATGCTGATCACCAGGGCCGAGTGCTGCTCATGCAGGCGCCGTACCACCTCAGGTACCAGCAGGCTTTCCACCGTGGACAAGACCCCGAGGCGCACCACGCCCGCCGCATAGTCGCCGCCCCGCAGGCTATTGACACCGTCGCGCAGCGCCTGCACACAGGGGCCGGCATAACGCATGAACGCCACACCCGCCTCGGTCAGGCTGACGCCGCTCTTGCTGCGCACGAACAGGCTGACCTCAAGCAACTCCTCAAGCTCCTTGAGCGTCTTGGAAATCGCCGGCTGACTCACCGCCTGAACATCGGCGGCCCGCGCCAAGCTGCCCTGACGCGCCACCTCGATAAAACACTGCAGGTGACGGAATTTAATGCGGGTGTCGATATTCACCGGAATCCCTTGTGTTAGCTCATCGCGCCGCACACGGAGCGTGCTGGCTGCCCATTAACCTACTTCAAGCCCAGCCCTTTAATCCACGGTCGGCGAATCCGACATATCCGAGACCGTGATCGGCTCGATCCGCTCGATCGGCTCGTTGAGTTACAAACTCTGGCACGTTGTCCGGTCTGGCGGACTGCAGTGGTGTGGAAAATTGCCCCTGGCGTCGCAGAGGCCCCTACGCCGGCACCACTCATCTCCGCGAGCGGAGCGCGCCGCGTTTGCCGAAAATGCGGTTGCAACTGATCGCGTGCCTGCAACAGGTGCGGTCCAGGCCATAGCGAAGACACCCGTCTGAGAGCAAAGCGCCCTCTGGCCCAGAGCTTTCAGACCACTGCCTACGAAGTCAGCACCCGCAATGCTCAATGTTGCCGATCGGGCCTGGCCAATCCAAGTCGGTCGATGCGATAGCGCAGCATGTCCCGTGTGAGCCCGAGCAGGCGTGCGGTTTTAGTGACGTTCCAGTCGGTCTTGTGCAGCGTCTTGATCAACGTATCGCGCCCGACTTCCGACGAACCGGGTCCACTCACCGCATCAGTCGCGCCATAGGCATGGGTTTGGTGAAGTCCATCGTGCGTGCTGGGCTCGCCCACCAGACTCGAGCAGATGGTCAGTTGCCCTGGAATGATCTGGTTGCCTTGCGCCAACAACACGCTCTGCTCGAGCATGTTGCGCAATTCACGC
>JBFKAF010000757.1:0-1878 GCA_041621735.1 Pseudomonas sp. | reverse complement strand
GCCACTCGTCCGTTTGCCGAGACTCTGCCCCGTTGTTGGGTAGACTCGGAGTGACACTAGCCGGTGCAACGCCCGCAATGGCAGGCGTCAATATAAAAATAAATGGGTACTTCGCGGATGCTGCTACTGAGTGACAAGAGCATGGTGTTCGACCATGCCGACCCTTATGCCGTGTCGGGTTATGTCGACCAGCACGTCGGGCATCATTGCATCCAGTTGCCGAGTAAGGGCGGTGTGTCGGCCAGCCTCAGTCACCGCAAATTCGCCAGCTTGGATCTGTGTCGGATCAGCTATGGCGGCAGTGCGCGGGTCACCTCGGACGCGCTGGAAACCATCTACCACCTGCAGATCCTGCTCAAGGGTCACTGCCTGTGGCGCAGCCGCCACGATGAGCACTATCTGGCCCCCGGCGAGCTGCTGCTGATCAATCCGGACGATCCGGTCGACCTGACCTACTCCGAGGACTGCGAGAAGTTCATCCTCAAGCTGCCGGTCAGTCTGTTGCAGGCCACCTGCGACGAGCAGCGCTGGAAGGTGCCGGAGCGAGGCATCCACTTCACCCGCAACCTGTATGCCTTGTCCGAGCTGGAGAGCCTGGCCCGTTTGCTCAGCCTGGTGTGCATGGAGGCCGAGGCCGACGACAACGCCCTGCAAACCCAGGAGCACTACAGCCGCATCGTCGCCAGCAAACTGTTAACCCAGCTTGGCAGCAACCTCTGTCGTGAGCAGCCGCTGCCTCAGGCCGCACCCTTCGAGCACCTGATCGAATACATCGAGAGCAACCTCCAGCAGGACATCAGCGCCGAGCATCTGGCTGCCTGCGCGCAGATCAGCCTGCGTTCGCTCTACGCGCTGTTCGAACGTCACTCTGGCAGCACCCCCAAGCAATATGTCCGGGAACGCAAGCTGGCGCGCATCCACAGCTGTCTGAGTGACCCGAACTGCCACGTGCGCAGCGTCACCGAGATCGCCCTGGACTATGGCTTCCTGCACCTCGGGCGCTTCTCCGAGAGCTACAAGAACAGCTTCGGCGAACTGCCGTCGGACACCCTGCGCCGCCGCGGCTGATTGCCGGCGCGGCGCCTCTGCCTCTCCCTCTCCCCAAGAACATATCCCTGAAACGCCCCCGAACGGTCCGTCGCGTGCGGCCCTGGCGGCGTTCGTGCGTGCGTTAGGCGCTATGCATAGGCATTTATTGCAGTCTGCAGAAAACGGATAACGCTCCTGCACAAAGCGGATATTGTCCGACAAGATTGACCCGTAGCCTTAATACCGTTGAAACAATAACAACGGAGCCACGGCCATGACCCTGGGACTCGAATACCTCAATAGCCTGCTTGAAGAAGACAAGGACAAGGGCATCTACCGTTGCAAGCGGGAGATGTTCACCGATCCCCGGTTGTTCGACCTGGAGATGAAGCACATCTTCGAGGGCAACTGGCTGTACCTGGCCCACGAGAGCCAGATCCCCGAGAACAACGACTACCTCACCACCACCATGGGGCGTCAGTCGATCTTCATCGCGCGCAACAAGGATGGTGAGCTCAACGCCTTCCTCAACGCCTGCAGCCACCGTGGCGCCATGCTCTGTCGGCACAAGACCGGCAACAAAGCCTCCTATACCTGCCCGTTCCATGGCTGGACCTTCAACAACTCCGGCAAGCTGCTCAAGGTCAAGGACCCCAAGGAAGCCGGCTATCCGTCGGGTTTCAACTGCGACGGTTCCCACGACCTGACCAAGGTCGCGCGCTTCGAGTCCTATCGCGGCTTCCTGTTCGGCAGCCTCAATCCCGACGTGCCGCCGCTGGTCGAGCACCTCGGCGAGTCGGCGAAGATCATCGACATGATCGTCGACCAGTCGGCCGATGGCCTGGAAGT
>JBFKAF010000756.1:0-1878 GCA_041621735.1 Pseudomonas sp. | reverse complement strand
TCACCCAGCCCCAGCGCATGCGCCATACCGGAGGACAGTGCTGAAGCAGCTGCGATTGCCAGCACCAGTTTGCGAACCCGAACCATAGCGTTATCCCTTTTTATCTTTTTTCTCGGCATGCGAGAGGGTCTTGGTAATTGCTGCCTGTCTCCACTCGAAAGTGGCTCCCCATTCAGCAATCAACTCAGCCAGTATTGCCAAGCTCGAAAGATTCTTCAAATTTCTAGGTAAGTATCTTTTACAGATAGTGTTTTATCAATAACTCGGCCAATTGCACAGCATTCAAGGCAGCGCCTTTTCTTACGTTATCAGACGCAATCCACAAATTGAGCTCAGCTGGATCGTCCAGCCCACCGCGAACCCGACCGATATATACCTCATCCTGGCCGACTGCATCACCCACAGCCGTCGGATAATCGCCCGCCTCAACGTATTCGAGGCCCGGGGCCGCATTCAAGGCCGCACAGATCGCAGCCAGATCAATCGACTCCTCCGCCTGCACCGACAGACTGATGCTGTCGCCGAAGAATACCGGCGCCTGCACGCAGGTTGCAGAGACTTTCAATGCCGGCGCATCGAGCAACTCCTTCAGCTCAGAGGCCACACGCCGCTCCAGCACACCATGGCCAGCGCTATCCGGCGTATCGACCTGAGCCAGCAGATTAAAAGCGATCTGCCGGTCGAAAAAACGCGGCTCGAGCGGACGCGCATTTAACAGCTCGGCTGTTTGACGCGCCAGCTCGGCCGCGCCTTCGCGCCCACGACTGGTCACCGCCAGACATGCCGTGACCACCACACGCTGCAGCTTTATCTGCTCACGCACCACCGCCAATACGCATGCCAACGCAATGCTCACCGCACTCGGACTGGTCAGCTGATAAGGCGTCGAGAGTCTTGCCAACACCTCGGCATTCACCTCAGGCACGACGCGCGGCGCGTGCTGCGCCGGCAACGCTGCGGCCAGGTCGATGATCGAACAGCCAGCGGCGCGGGCCTTTTCAGCATACTCAAGCGTCACCGCCGCGCCTGCCGCGAAGAAAGCTAACTGCACACGGGAGAAGTCAAAGGACTCCAGCGCCGACACCCGCATACTCTTGCTATTAAAGGAAAGCGAGCGCCCTGCCGACTCGCCACTGGCGAGCAGGTGTAGATTGGCCACGGGGAACTCACGCTCTTCGAGCAGTTGCATCAGCGTTTCGCCGACGCTGCCGGTGGCGCCGACTACGGCAATATCAAAGGTACGAGTCATGAAAGCGCTTCTGACGAAATTAGCCTCGCACTGTATAGAGCGGCCCCACAAATGCATAGGAGCGAGCCTGCAGGCTCGCTCCTATCTTGAACTCGAAACGGCCCACCCAAGCAGACCGCCGCGACCATCAACGCTCCAGCAGAATCCGCAGCATCCGGCGCAACGGCTCGGCGGCGCCCCAAAGCAGCTGATCACCTACAGTGAACGCACCCAGGTACTGCGAGCCCATATTCAGCTTGCGCAAACGGCCGACCGGTACGCTCAGGGTACCCGTCACCGCCGTCGGACTCAGCTCGCGAATGCTGGCTTCGCGCTGATTCGGCACCAATTTGACCCAGGGGTTGTGCTGACTGATCAGCCCCTCGATGTCGGAGAGCGGCACGTCCTTGTTCAATTTGATGGTCAATGCCTGGCTGTGACAGCGCATGGCGCCGATACGCACACACAAGCCATCGACCGGGATAGGGCTCTTGAAACGGCCGAGTATCTTGTTGGTTTCCGCCTGTGCCTTCCACTCTTCACGGCTCTGCCCGTTCGGCAACTCCTTGTCGATGTAGGGGATTAGGCTACCGGCCAGCGCTACGCCAAAGTTATCCACCGGGAAATTTTCGCCGCGCATGGTCTCGGCC
>JBFKAF010000755.1:0-1880 GCA_041621735.1 Pseudomonas sp. | reverse complement strand
GGTTTGAGCATGGCTGATATCGACTTCATCGAGCTCAACGAAGCCTTTGCTGCTCAAGGCTTGCCCGTACTGAAAGACCTCAAAGTCCTCGACAAGATGGACGAAAAGGTCAATCTACATGGCGGCGCGATTGCTCTGGGTCACCCGTTCGGTTGTTCCGGTGCGCGTATCTCCGGTACCCTGCTGAACGTGATGAAGCAGAACGGTGGCACTTTGGGTGTCGCTACCATGTGCGTCGGTCTCGGTCAGGGCATCACTACCGTATTCGAACGCGTTTAATTAAGCGTTGCTGAATGCGAAACCGGGGCCATGGGCCCCGGTTTTTGTTTGTGTGCAGTAAGTTTTTTCAAGGGAATTCAGCTATGCAGTTACAACCTGGTGTTTACCGTCACTACAAGGGGCCGGAGTACCGCGTGTTCGGTGTCGCTCGGCATTCTGAGACGGAGCAGCAGGTGGTGGTCTACCAGGCGCTATATGGCGATTACGGGCTGTGGGTGCGCCCGCTGGAGATGTTCTGCGAGGAGGTCGTGGTGGACGGAAAAAGGCTTCCTCGCTTCGCTTTGATTCAGGCCGAGCCTGCTGTTTTGACCCAGCCCTGAGCTGTGCTCGCGGGTTTCCTGCGCTTGACCTCACCTTCATCACCACTATATATAGCGGTGCCGCAAAGGTGCCTGGCGCCTTTCATTACTTCGACTTCAGGAATTTTCTGATCCATGGGCAAATCGCTGGTCATCGTGGAATCCCCGGCTAAGGCCAAGACCATCAACAAGTACCTGGGTAGCCAGTACGTGGTGAAGTCGAGCATCGGCCACATCCGTGACCTGCCTACCAGCGGCTCGGCAAGCGCGGCTAAGGAGCCGGCGAAACGCGGCAAGGCGGCTGCTGGCGAAGTGCCGGCGCTGTCGCCCAAGGAAAAAGCCAAGCGTCAGCTGATTGCGCGCATGGGGGTCGATCCCGAGCAGGGCTGGAAGGCCAAGTACGAGATCCTTCCTGGCAAGGAAAAAGTCGTCGAGGAACTCCGGCGTCTGGCCAAGGATGCTGACACCATCTATCTCGCAACCGACTTGGATCGCGAGGGAGAAGCCATTGCCTGGCACCTGCGCGAATCGATCGGCGGTGATGACAGCCGCTATAAGCGTGTGGTGTTCAATGAAATCACCAAGAAGGCGATTCAGGAAGCATTCGCCCAGCCGGGTGAGTTGGACATCAATCGGGTCAACGCCCAGCAGGCGCGGCGTTTTCTCGATCGCGTGGTCGGCTACATGGTCTCGCCGCTGCTGTGGGCGAAGATTGCGCGCGGCCTCTCTGCCGGCCGGGTGCAGTCGGTTGCGTTGAAGCTGGTGGTTGAGCGCGAGAAAGAAATCCGCGCATTCGTTCCAGAAGAGTACTGGGAAGTGCACGCGGATCTCGGCACCGCCAAGGGCGCCAATGTGCGCTTCGAGGTTGCCCGGGAGAACGGCGCGGCCTTCAAGCCGCTGAATGAAAGCCAGGCCATGGCCGCGCTGGAAACGCTCAAGGCGAGCAGCTACAGCATTGCCAAGCGTGAGGACAAACCGACCAGCAGCAAGCCGTCGGCTCCGTTCATTACTTCTACTCTGCAGCAGGCGGCGAGCAACCGTCTGGGCTTCGGCGTAAAGAAAACCATGATGATGGCGCAGCGCCTGTATGAGGCGGGCTACATCACCTATATGCGTACCGATTCGACCAACCTGTCGGCGGATGCTGTGGGCATGGTGCGAGACTTCATCGAGGGCGAGTTCGGCAAGAAGTACTTGCCGACCAACCCGAACGTCTACAGCAGCAAGGAAGGGGCCCAGGAGGCACACGAAGCGATTCGCCCTTCCGATGTCAACATGAAGCCAACCCAGTTGACGGGCATG
>JBFKAF010000754.1:0-1891 GCA_041621735.1 Pseudomonas sp. | reverse complement strand
CTGCTCGGTCAATTCAGGCGGCAAGCTGAGATCCAGCTTGCTCTTCGGCGGTTCTTTAGCGGCGTTGTCCTGCTTTACTGCGGGCACTGCTGAAGACCCGACAGGCGCGGCCAGCGGTTTTTTGACTGGGGTAGATTGCGAGGCTTGCGCAGCAGCGACAGGCTCGGCGGCAATAGCCGGCGCAGCAGGCGCAGCAGGCGGCACACTGGCAGCGGGTTGGACTTGCTGCACGGCCGGCGTGCTGGATTTTTCTGGCTCGACCTTGGCCGGCGCCAGCTTAGGTTCGCAACCACTCAACAACGGAACTAACAGGGCCACGCCCAGGTAACGCATAGCGGTCATAGTCGTTTAACAGGCATTTATTCAGTTGGAAAACACAGGCGTTCGCCGGTTCGAACCGCCCGTCCGAGGCACCCTAGAAAACTGGCGCACGGCCGAACGGTTACTCAGACGAGGGGGGTGCAACCCGAGCGCTGCCGCGCGCCATCGGGCGTCTACAGCACGCACTATGCTGGCCTGCCTGCGGGCGTCTGACAAGTCAGTTTTTTAGCTCATCGGGCCGCCGATTCTGCGCCGCTGGCAAACGCTTCAGCAGCGCCTCGAGATCCGCCTGCGGATAGCGTTGCCGCAGCTCGTTGAGTCGTTCGGCGGCCTCTGCCTGCCGGCCTTGCTCACGTAACTCGGTAATCTGCCGCAAAGCGGTGTGCAACTCCCCCGCCAACGGCGCCGCGGCGACCTCGCGGCGCGCCGCCAAACCGCTGCGCGCGCTCGGCGTCTGAGACGCCTCTGACGGCGCCGCAGCATCGGCCAGCGCACTGGCCTCAGGCGCAATGCTGGCTTCAGGCTGATGCAGTTGGAATGACTCGGCCATGGCCTTTTTCTCCGCCGCCGCAGGCGCGGCATAACGCTGCGGCGCAGGCGCGGCCGGCATCAGGCTGTCGTAGCTCGGCGCGATAGGCGCAAGCGTCCTCAGGCTTAAACCCAGCCCCAGTCCGAGCACCGCGACGCTGCCCAAGGCCACCGACCAGCGCCTGTGCACCGCGCCACCGAACAGCCAGGCCCGCACCCGCGCCATAACGCTGAGCGGCTCAGCTGGTTGCGCGCGCAACGCCGCGCTGGCGGCCGCCAGAATCCGCGCATCCAGCTCGGCACCAGGTTCACCACCGTGCTGCACGCGATAATGCTCGAGCAATTGCCGCTCTTCGCTATCGGGTAATGACTGTTGATCTTTCATGCGGATACCCCTTCGACTGCCGCTGGGTCAGCCAACAGCCGACGTAACTTCTGCAGCGCATAGCGCAAGCGGCTTTTCACCGTTTCCGCCGGCGTGCTGGTCAACTCGGCGATCTCGTGCAGTTGCAGCTCAGCATGCGCGCGCAACAGGAAGACTTCACGCTGCTCCGCCGGCAAGTCGTCCAGCGCCGCCTGCAAGCGCTGCCGGTCGCGACTGAGACTGAGCTGATGCTCGGGATTCGCCTGAGCATCGGGCTCGGCATGCACCTGCTCGTCGAATTCATCCTGCAAGCCCTGGCGCTTGCCGTGCTTGCGCCAATGATCGATCAAGCGATTACGCGCGATCTGGTACAGCCAGGTCTTGAACAGCTGCGCATCGCGCGGCGACGAATCGCTGCGAATCAGACTCAGCCAGGTGTCCTGGAACACCTCTTCGGCCAGCGCCGGATCGCCGCACAGACCACAGAGAAAGCGAAACAGGCCAAGGCGATGGCGCTGATACAGCCGCGCAAAGGCCTCGCCTTCACCCTGCCGATAACGTCGCAACAGCGCGCCATCGTCATCGGCAGAAACACTCGCAACAGGCTTAGCAGTCACACTCAATCGACCTTAGCGTTACTGGGTTGGGGATTCGGCACTGGGCCCGGAAGCGAATTCT
>JBFKAF010000753.1:0-1899 GCA_041621735.1 Pseudomonas sp. | reverse complement strand
CAGGTGACTACCCGTCTGGTTAGTAATGGGCATACCGATCCGTTGTACGGGCTGGAATTGATGCCCGACTTTTTGTTGTTGCGCGTCAGTCATCTATGGCGCGAGGAACTGGCGGCCCTGTTACAGCGTCCAGCGCATGAGCGACCACCACTGCTGGTGTGCGGCCCGCTGGATGAGCGCGAAGGCATACGCCTGGCGATGCAGGCCGGGGCTCGTGATTTTCTACCCGAGCCGGTGGCGGCCGAAGAGTTGCTGGCGGCGCTCGGGCGGATGCTGATGGATGCTCGTGGCAGCAGCGCCAGCGGCGGCAAGCTGATCGCCGTGATGAACGCCAAGGGCGGTTCCGGTGCCACTTTGCTGGCCTGCAATCTGGCTCAGCAACTCAGTGCCACGGGTGGCAGCACCTTGTTGCTGGATCTGGATCTGCAGTTCGGCAGCGTGGCCCACTACCTCGATGTGCATCCGTCGCACAGCCACCTGGATGTGCTACAGCAAGTCGACGAGTTGGACAGCGTGGCACTGCGGGGTTACTGCAGCCACTTCAGTCCGACCCTGCATGTGCTGGGTGGACGCGCCAGTGAGCTGTGCCTGCCCCAGGACGTGCGCCTTGAGCAACTGGAGGCTCTGTTGCGCTTGGCGCGCAATACCTATGACTGGGTGGTGGTGGATTTGCCGCGGCAGATCGACCACCTCACCGGTACTACCTTGGAGCAGGCCGACCGGGTCTACATTCTGCTGCAGCAGAGCCTCAGCCATCTGAAGGACGCCACCCGCCTGGTGCGCATCCTGCGCGATGACCTGGGGGTGCAGGGCAACCGCTTGCAAATAGTGGTCAACCGCTACAACAAGGCTGCGCCGGTCAGCCTCCGGGATATCTCCGAGGCGCTGCGCTGCGCGGCGTTGCAGAAACTGCCCAACGACTATGCGGTGGTCAGCGAGAGTCAGAACACCGGGGTGCCGCTGGAGCTGCATGCGCCGCGCGCCCAGGTGACCCTCGCCATGCGCGAGCTGAGTCAGGAATTGCTCGGCACCGAGGTTGCCACCAAGGGTTTGTTGAAACGTACTTTTGGCCGACTGTTTGGGGGATAGATCATGCTCAGCGAATTTCGCAATCGTCTGCGTCAGCAACCTGCCAAGGGTAAGCCAGCAAACCCGCAAGAAGCTCAAGCCATAAGTGAGGATCCTGCCAGCGTACCCATGGCCTGGGAGGCCTGTGCGGCGGACATACTCTACGAGACCCGAACCCATCTCAATCCGGTGGAGACCGAGTGGCGGGAGAGGATCTACCAGCAATTGCTCAAGGTCATGGATCTGTCACTGCTGGACTCCCTGGAGCCGGCCGAGGCGGGGCGGCAGATCCGCGAGATCTGCCAGCGCCTGCTGGACGAGCATTCGGCACCGGTGAGTGCCAGCAGCCGACAACTGATCATCAAGCAGATCACCGATGAGGTGCTCGGCCTGGGGCCGCTGGAGCCGCTGCTGGCCGATCACAGCGTTTCGGACATCTTGGTCAATGGCCATGCCTCGGTGTATGTCGAGCGGCACGGCAAGCTGCAGCGAACCGATGTGCGCTTTCGCGACGATCAGCATCTGCTGAACATCATCGATCGCATCGTCTCCAGCCTGGGACGGCGCATCGATGAGTCCTCGCCGCTGGTGGATGCCCGCCTGAAGGACGGCTCGCGGGTCAATGCGATCATCCCGCCCCTGGCCATCGACGGCCCCAGTATGTCGATCCGGCGTTTCGCGGTGGATCTGCTGAATACCGAAAGCCTGGTGCAGATGGGCACCCTGACGCCGGCCATTGCCCTGTTGCTCAAGGCCATCGTTCGTGGGCGTTTGAATGTGTTGATCTCCGGTGGTACCGGCAGCGGCAAAACCACCATGCTCAACGTGCTG
>JBFKAF010000752.1:0-1900 GCA_041621735.1 Pseudomonas sp. | reverse complement strand
ATGTCGCCGAAACCATTGGTTTCGCGCGGCAGTGCGGTGATCTGCAAGGCGAGGTCGCCTTGGGGTATCGGGTCATCCTGTTCGAAGTCGTTCATTTATAAGGCTCGCGGCGCGGTTGTTGTTGTAGGCGCGGAGCCCGCAGGTTGCGGGCTTTGCCAGTATACCGACTGAGCGGTCGGCGGGCGACTCTGGCACCGCGCCTGCAAGCGGCGCAGTCGGCAAAAATGACGGATTGCCGGAAAAATCGGCGACGGTCATCTAACTGTCATATGCATTTCATAGATTGGTCACATGGCCTGCAGATACTTGGGCCCGTTCAACTCAACCCTGATTTTGTTAGGAGCAAGGCATGAAACTGAAGCGTTTGATGGCGGCCATGACTTTTGTCGCCGCTGGCGTAGCTGCCGCCACTGCGGTTGCCGCTGTCGACCCGGCTCTGCCGACCTATGAAAAAACCTCGGGCGTATCGGGCAACCTGTCCAGCGTGGGTTCCGATTCCCTGGCCAACCTGATGACCCTGTGGGCCGAAGAGTTCAAAAAGGAATACCCGAACGTCAACATCCAGATCCAGGCCGCCGGCTCTTCCACCGCGCCACCTGCGCTGACCGAAGGCACCGCGAGCATGGGCCCGATGAGCCGCATGATGAAGGATGCCGAGCTGCAGGCGTTCGAAGAGAAGTACGGCTACAAGCCGACTGCCGTACCGGTGGCCATCGACGCCCTGGCGGTATTCGTGCACAAGGACAACCCGATCAAGAGCCTGGATATGGCGCAGGTTGATGCGATCTTCTCCAGCACTCGTCTGTGCGGTGGCGCCAGCGACATCAAAACCTGGGGTGACGTGGGTTTGACCGGTGAGTGGGCGGCCAAGCCGATCCAGTTGTTCGGGCGTAACTCGGTATCCGGCACCTACGGCTACTTCAAGGAAGAAGCCCTGTGCAAAGGCGACTACAAGGCTAACGTCAACGAGCAGCCGGGTTCGGCTTCCGTGGTGCAGTCGATCTCCAGCACCCTGAACGCCATCGGCTACTCGGGTATTGGTTACAAGACCTCCAGCGTGAAGACCGTGCCACTGTCGAAGAAGGGCGGCGAGGCCTTTGACGCCAACGAAGAAAACGCTCTGGCTGGCAAGTTCCCGCTGGCACGCTTCTTCTACGTCTACGTCAACAAGGCGCCGAACAAACCGCTGAGCCCGCTGGACGCCGAGTTCGTCAAGCTGGTGCTGTCCAAGCAGGGTCAGGAAGTTGTAGTGAAAGACGGCTACATTCCGCTGCCGAGCAAAGTGGCGGCGAAAACCCTGAAGGAACTGGGTCTGGAGTAATACTCGCGCAGGCAAGGACGCCTCAGTAAGTCGCACGCCCGCCTTCGTTTACGACAGGCGGGCTTCGTTTTGTCAAAGCGCTGTAACTTTTCTGTCATAAAGCGGGGCTAGAGTTAGCCACTCATATAGCGACAGAACTCACGATGGCGCGCTCATGGCTGCGCAGAGACGCTCTTACCTATGAATGACTTGGCTAGTGAAACCATGACCGCCTCATCCAAATCCCTCGGGCTGGATTTCAACACCCCGGCCCTGCAACGCAAGCGCCGTTGGCGCGCCCTGAAAGATCGCATGGCGCGTTGGGCGGTATCGATCGGCGGCATGGCCGTGCTGGGTGCCATTACCCTGATCTTCTTCTACCTCGCCTATGTGGTGCTGCCGATGTTCCAGGGCGCAAGCCTGGAGAGCCGCAAGCCGGTGCAAGCCGCCTGGCTGAATGAGGCCGCTGCCCCGCTGCTGCTGACCCTGGAAGAGCAGAACCAAATGGGCATGCGCCTGGACCAACGCGGTCAGGTGCAGTTCTTCGATGCCAAGAACATGCAGGCGCTGAGCCGCGTGCAGCTGCCGATTCCGGCGGAT
>JBFKAF010000751.1:0-1902 GCA_041621735.1 Pseudomonas sp. | reverse complement strand
TCATGGTGGAATACATCGAAGATGCTACGGAATCGTTAAATAACTACAGGCATATGAGCCAGGTTCAAAACCAGCATGACGCTCATTTAGAACATGAAAAAGAACAAGCCTGGAGTGCATATAGAAGATGGTCAAGATTTACAAAGCCAACTTCGTTAGTTAGAGTATCATTCGAATTTTTACTACCGCTTATTGTCGGAGCGTTCTCAATTGCAGTAGTTCTAAACCATGCATGCACACGCACATAACAAGTGGTTCAAATCGTTCGCTTCGCTCACTCGGGACGGGCTAAAGCCCGCCCCTTAACCAAACGTTGAGGCTGTAGAAAAACCTGCTGCCCAGCGCCGCGCAGACTGATAACCTTTCGTTCATCTAATCGCAGGGAGGCGCGGGGCGATGCCTCGGTTCAAGACCGTTCACAAGGGACTCAAACTCCTACCCATCGATTTCGACAAGCAATTGCTGCCCGGCACCTTCGAGCACGCCCTGTGCTATCTGGTCGACCACGAACTGGATCTGTCCGACTTCCACGCCCGCTACCGCAACAGCACCGAAGGGGCGCCAGCCTACGATCCGGCCGTGCTGCTGAAGATCGTTCTGCTGGCCTACAGTCGCGGCATTATCAGCAGCCGCAAGATGGAAGCCGCCTGCCGCGATCATGTGCTGTTCATGGCGGTGTCCGGCGACAGCCAGCCACACTTCACCACCCTCGCGCACTTCGTCTCCGCCATGGGCGACCTGGCCGCCAAGCTGTTCGCCCAGGTACTGGCCGTCTGCGACCGTCAGGGACTGATCGGCCGCAAAATGTTCGCCATCGACGGGGTCAAGCTGCCGAGCAACGCCAGCAAAGCCAGGAGTGGCAGCCGCGCCGACTTCTTGCGGCAGGCCGAGAAGATGGAGCAGGCGGCCCTGGCGATGATCGAGCAGCAGCGCCACTGCGACCGCCACCCGGAGGCTGACGATCAGCGCGAAGCCCGCAAGCTCGAGCGCCTACAGGCCAACGCGCGCCAGCTGCGCGCCTGGCTGGCCGATAATCCGCAAGATCGCAAAGGCGCCAAGGGCCGGATCAACCTGTCCAACCGCACCGACAACGAATCGGCCAAGATGGCCACCAGCAAAGGCGTGATCCAGGGCTATACCGGGGTCGCCACGGTAGACGAACACGCGCAGATCATCGTCGACGCCCAGGCCCACGGCACCGGTTCAGAGCAGGCGCTGCTCACGCCCGTCGTAGAGGCCACTGCCGCGTTGCGCAACCCAACCACCTGCTACACCGCCGATGCCGGTTACCACAGTCGCGATGGGCTAGAGCGACTGGAAACCGCCGCCATCCCGGCCTTTATCCCAGACAACGGCTACCGCAAGCGCGATCCGCGCTATGCCGGGCAAGAACAACACCTGAACAAACCCGACCCGCTCTGGGACAAAAGCGCCAAGCCGCGCACCAGCAAGCGCTATACACCCGCCGACTTTCAGTTCGACCCCGCGCAGCAAACCTGCACCTGCCCTGCCGGCAAACAGCTCTACCGCAACGGCAGCCACTGCCTGATCAAGGGCCAGCCAGCGATCAAATTCCAAGGCGCCCTGCGCGACTGTCTGAGCTGCCTGCAGCGCAAACACTGCCTGCGCACGCCGGAGAAAACCGCCGCGCGCCAGGTCGCCTTTTTCTTGCCCACAACCACCCAGGACAACGCGCTAAGCCGCATGCGTCGGCGCATCGACAGCCCGCAAGGACGCGAGATGATCACCCGCCGCTTCGCCACGGTGGAACCGGTGTTCGGCAACCTGCGCCACAACAAACGCCTGGACCGCTTCAGCCTGCGTGGCCGTGAACGTGTGGATGGCCAGTGGAAGCTCTACTGCGTCACCCACAACATCGAAAAACTGGCCCATCGCGAGGCC
>JBFKAF010000750.1:0-1904 GCA_041621735.1 Pseudomonas sp. | reverse complement strand
TTCACGCGACCGGCACCGCTCCGGTCGCTCCCGCCACCTGTCCGAGGGGCGCTGCAGCAGGCCTATTCCCGGTAACGGGGCCTGTCAGGCTCGGATGGGGCGTTAACCATACGCATCAACGGCGCTCAATCAGACTGCGTGAAAACGTAGCGAGCGAAGGTCAGGCAAGGCAGAAACAGGCGAGCAAGCGCAGTTTACGAGCTGTAAATGAGCATTCCGAGCCTGTTTCAAACGCAGCCTGACCGAGCGCAGCAGTTTTCACACGGTCTGATCGCAGACAACGAATGGAGAACTCATTATGAGCGCTGTACTGACGCCTGCCGGTTTCACCGACTTCAAGGTCGCCGACATTTCCCTGGCCGCCTGGGGTCGCCGCGAAACCATCATCGCCGAATCGGAAATGCCCGCGCTGATGGGCCTGCGCCGCAAGTACGCCGGCGAACAACCGCTCAAGGGCGCGAAGATTCTCGGCTGCATCCACATGACCATCCAGACCGCCGTGCTGATCGAGACCCTGGTCGCCCTGGGCGCCGAAGTGCGCTGGTCGAGCTGCAACATCTTCTCCACCCAGGATCAGGCCGCTGCCGCCATCGCCGCCGCCGGCATCCCGGTATTCGCCTGGAAGGGCGAGACCGAAGAAGAGTACGAGTGGTGCATCGAGCAGACCATCCTCAAGGACGGTCTGCCGTGGGACGCCAACATGATCCTCGACGACGGCGGCGACCTGACCGAGATCCTGCACAAGAAATACCCGGCCATGCTCGACAAGATCCATGGCGTCACCGAAGAGACCACCACCGGCGTGCATCGCCTGCTCGACATGCTGGCCAAGGGCGAGCTGAAGATCCCGGCGGTCAACGTCAACGACTCGGTGACCAAGAGCAAGAACGATAACAAGTACGGCTGCCGTCACAGCTTGAACGATGCGATCAAGCGCGGCACCGACCACCTGCTGTCCGGCAAGCAGGCGCTGGTGATCGGCTACGGCGACGTGGGCAAGGGCTCGGCGCAGTCGCTGCGTCAGGAAGGCATGATCGTCAAAGTCACCGAAGTCGATCCGATCTGCGCCATGCAGGCCTGCATGGACGGCTTCGAACTGGTCTCGCCGTTCAAGGACGGGATCAACGACGGCACTGCCGCCAGCATCGACGGCGCCCTGCTGGGCAAGATCGACCTGATCGTCACCACCACCGGTAACGTCAACGTCTGCGACGCCAACATGCTCACGGCCCTGAAGAAGCGCGCCGTGGTGTGCAACATCGGCCACTTCGACAACGAAATCGACACCGCCTTCATGCGCAAGCACTGGGCCTGGGAGGAGGTCAAACCGCAGGTGCACAAGATCCACCGCACAGGCCTGGACCTCGATCCGCTCAACGACGACTACCTGATCCTGCTGGCCGAAGGCCGCCTGGTTAACCTGGGCAACGCCACCGGCCACCCGAGCCGGATCATGGACGGCTCCTTCGCCAACCAGGTGCTGGCGCAAATCTTCCTGTTCGGCCAGAAGTACGCCGACCTGCCAGCCGCGCAGAAGGCCGAACGCCTGTGCGTGGAAGTGCTGCCGAAGAAGCTCGACGAAGAAGTGGCCCTGGAAATGGTCAAGGGCTTCGGCGGCGTGGTCACCCAGTTGACCACGCAGCAGGCCGAGTACATCGGCGTGCCGCAACAGGGCCCGTTCAAGCCGCACGCCTACCGTTACTGATGCCGCCATCCGTAGGGTGGGTTAGCCGCGAAGCGGCGTAACCCGCCGAACCCTGTGGCGGGTTACGCGTCTCGCACGCATCGGGGCACCCCTCGAACGTGCAGCAGGCGACGCTAACCCGCCCTACGCCCAAGCCTGGAATACCCTATGAGCCAAGAACGCCGTTACAGCTTCGAGTTCTTCCCCGCCAAGACCGAAG
>JBFKAF010000749.1:0-1905 GCA_041621735.1 Pseudomonas sp. | reverse complement strand
GCGGCTTTATCCAGGGCATGCGCCGGATAGTCCAGGCGCATCCCTGGCTACCGCCACTGTGGGTGCGTGAAGTGCTGTGCGAAGGTGGCGGCCTGCGCGAACTGCTGATGAGCCGCGTCGGGCCACTGATTCCGCACCTGCTGGCCGAGCGTTTCGCCGCCGCGCAACGGCGCGGCGCCCTCAATCCCGATCTCGAACCACGCTTGCTGGTGGTCTCGCTGATCGGCCTGACCCTCTTCCCTTATGCCGCCGCGCCGATATGGCGTGGCCTGTTCGACGCCCCCGAACTGGACGACGAGGCGCTGGCCCGCCACACCCTCGCCCTGCTCGAGCGCGGCCTGGAGACTCCCCGTGCGCCTTGAACACTGCCTGCTCGGCTCAGTCCTGCTACTCCTCGCCGGCTGTGATCAGCAGGCGTCCGAGGTGCTGCCCGGCACCCTGGAGTGGGATCGCCTGGCGCTGCCGGCCGAGGCTTCGGAGCCGGTACTGCGCTGGGCCGTGGCCGAAGGCGACAGGGTCGCGGCGGGCGCCCTGCTAGTGGAGCTCGACCCACGCCGACTGGATGCCCGCGTGGCCCAGAGCCAGGCCGAGGTAGAGCTGGCCAGCGCGCGGCTGCGCGAGCTGAGCAACGGCGCGCGCCTGGAAAGCATAGAGGCCGCCCAAGCCGTACTGGCGAGCACTCGCGCAAAACTCACCGAGAGCGAACGCCAGTATCAACGCATCGTCACCTTGCAAGGCCGCGACCACGCCGCCCTGGCCGAGCTGGATCGGGCCCGCACCGCCCGCGATCAGGCCCGCGCCGAGCAGGATAGCGCGGCGGCGCAACTGCGCGAACTGACCAATGGCACCCGCCCTGAACAACTCGAGCAGGCCAGCGCCGCCTTGGCCAGCGCGCGTGCCGCGCTGAACCTGCAGCAGCTCAACCGGCAACGCCTGAGCGTGCATGCACCGCGCGCCGGGCGGGTCGATGCCCTGCCCTTCAAGCCCGGTGATCAGCCAGCGCAGGGCGCCACAGTGGTCAGCCTGCTGGTCGGCGAGGCGCCCTATGCGCGGGTCTATGTGCCGGCCGCACAACGCGCCAAACTGGCCATCGGCGACCGCTTGCAGGTACACGTCGAGGGCATCGAACAGCCTTTCAACGCCCAGGTCCGCAGCATCGCCAGCGAAGCCAGCTTCACCCCCTACTTCGCCCTGGTCGGCGACGATGTCAGCCGCCTGAGCTACCGCGCCGAACTGTTACTGGAAGGCGAACAAGCCCAGCAATTACCGGCAGGTCTGCCGCTACGCGCCGAGCGGGTTGACGATGAGCAGCGCTGAAACGGTGATCCAGGCCCAGGGCCTGAGCAAGCGTTTCGGCGATCTGCTCGCGGTCGACCAGCTCGACCTGCAGGTACGCCGCGCCGAGGTATTCGGTTTCCTCGGACCCAATGGTTGCGGCAAATCCACCACCATCCGCATGCTCTGCGGCCTGCTGCTGCCCAGTGCCGGCAGCATCGAGGTGCTGGGTTATCAGATCCCCCGCGACGCCGAGGCACTGAAGCGACGCATCGGTTATATGACGCAGAAGTTCTCGCTGTACGACGACCTGAGCGTCGCTGAAAACCTGGACTTTCTCGCCGCCGTGCACGGCCTCGGACGGCAGCAGGCGCGCCAGCGTATCGCCGAGCTGCTCGAGCGCTACTGGTTGACCGATCGCCGCCGGCAACTGGCCGGCACCCTCAGTGGCGGGCAGAAGCAGCGTCTGGCCCTGGCCGGCGCCGTACTGCACAAGCCCGACTTGCTACTGCTGGATGAGCCAACCAGCGCGGTCGACCCGCAATCGCGTCGCGAGTTTTGGGATTCGCTGTTCGAGCTGGCCGATAGCGGCACTACCCTGCTGGTCTCCACCCACTACATGGACGAGGC
>JBFKAF010000748.1:0-1908 GCA_041621735.1 Pseudomonas sp. | reverse complement strand
GGCGCGGTGGTGACGATGCCGCCCATGGCCGGAAAGATCATGCCCTTGAGCTTCTGCGGCTCCAGCTTGTGATAGACGTCGCCGGCCAGCAGCACCTGCTTGGCGTCGATCCGGCCCTGGGCGGTGATCACCGCGGGGGCGACACCGTGGACGATCTGCAGCACCTCGGAATGCTCGAAGATCAGTGCACCGAGGCTCTCGGCCGCCTTGGCCTCGCCGATGCACAGGTTCAGCGGGTGCAGGTGCAGGTTGCGGTTGTTCTTGATCGCGCCGCAATAGAGCTCAGTGTCCAGGTGCGCGCGCACGCCTTCGGCGTCGAGCAGGCTGACCTCGTCGGCCATGCCGCGGCGCACGGCTTCCTCGTAGTCGGCCTGCAGCCCCGGCATGTGGCTGGGCTTGTAGGCGGCGTGCAGATGGCCGTGTTTCAGATCGCACTGAATCCCATACTTGGCCACCCGCTGCTGGATGATCTGCTGGCCGCGCCAGCGCAGCTGCCAGATGAAATCGTCGACCTCGGCGCCGAGTCGGTTGCGCATCTGCTTGCGCATGGCGCCGTCGCCCGAGAGGCTGCCGGTGACCTGGCCGCCGTTACGCCCGGTGGCGCCCCAGCCGATCTTGTGGCTCTCGACTATGGCCACCTTGAGGCCACGCTCGGCCAGTTCCACGGCGCTGGCCACGCCGGTGAAACCGCCACCGATGATCACCACATCGACACTGACCTGGCCCTGCAGGGTCGGGTAAGCGGTTTCCTGGTTGAGGCTGGCGCTGTAATAGGACGGGCAGCGCTCGGCTGCGGGGATAACGGCGTTGATAGCGGCGGTCATGGCGAAGTCCTCGATTGTTGCACCACGGCCTGAACCGCAGCGGTGGATCTATGTGTTTGCGTCCCGGATTGCATCCGGGCTACCGAATTGAAATAGAACGCGGAGTGCGTCGCGAGCGCAGTAGCACTCAGGCTTGGGTGAGGTACCAGCGCCAGTCCTGCTCCCCCACCTCGGCCATGAACTGGCGATACTCGGCGCGTTTGACCGCCAGATAGACCTTGAGGAACGCCTCGCCCAGCGCCTCGCGCGCCCAATCGGAGCGCTCCAGCGCTTGCAGCGAGGTCAGCCAGTCGGTCGGCAGCAGCGTCTTGGCCTGGGCATAGCCGTTGCCCTCGACCGGGGCGCCGGGGTCGATGTTCTCGCGAATGCCGCGGTGGATGGCGGCGAGGATCGCCGCGGCGGCCAGGTAAGGGTTGGCGTCGGCGCCGCAGATGCGGTGTTCGATGTGCCGGCTGACGGCCGGGCCACCGGGTACACGCAGGCTCACGGTGCGGTTGTCCACGCCCCAGGTCGGCGCCAGCGGCGCGTAACTGTTGGCCTGGAAGCGCCGATAGGAGTTGGCGTTGGGGCAGAACAGCAGCAGCGAATCGAGCAGGCTGGCGAGCATGCCGCCGACGGCCTGCTTGAGCAGGGCGCCGGCCGGCCCGCCGAGGTCATCCGGCTCGCCGGCGAACAGGTTGCGGCCCTGGGCATCGGCCAGGCTGACGTGCATGTGCATGCCGGTGCCGGCCAGGTGATCGTAGGGCTTGGCCATGAAGCAGGCCTGCATCCCGTGCTTATGCGCCACGCCCTTGACCAGGCGCTTGTAGCGCACGGCCTGGTCCATGGCTTCGAGCGCGTCGCCATGCTCCAGGGTGATCTCCACCTGGCCCGGGGCGTATTCGGATATCGCCGTGCGCGCCGGGATGCCCTGCAGCTTGCAGGCGGCGTAGAGGTCGGCGAGGAACGGCTCGAGCTGCTCCAGCTCGCGCAAGCCGTAGACCTTGGTGCTGCGCGGGCGGCCGCAGTCGGCATCCAGCGCCGGCTGCGGCCGCCCCTCGGCATCGCGTTGTTGATCGAGCAGATAGAACTCCAGCTCGCAGGC
>JBFKAF010000747.1:0-1908 GCA_041621735.1 Pseudomonas sp. | reverse complement strand
TTTTTGGTTCGGATCAAAGTTGCCGGGGAGCCAGCGCAGGTAGCTGTTCAGCGGCGCCACTTCGTTTTGTGGCTCCACTGGGGTCATGCCAGCGCCCAACAACGCATTGCTCAGCTGGAGGCTGCGCTCCTGGAGCTCAACGTGGTCTTTGCCTCGCAGGTAAAAGGCGACGCTGCCGCGATAGAGCTTGTGCTTGCGCCCCAGAAGCTGTCGCGCGGTAGTGACATCCTCGCGGGTCAGGATGGAGGCCTGAGTGTCGCCAACAGCCTTACGAGACAGCTGCTCCAGATGGCTTTCCAAGGTGTCCTGCGGCGTCATCACCAGCGTGATGCAGAGCGTGGTGTCCTCCGGTAACTGGTCGAACAAGGCGTTGAGGGCATCGCCTCCCTTACGGGTTTCACCGGTCAGGTGCCCAGTTTTCGGCGCTTCCCGCAGGCGATCGAGCATCACGACACGATGAGGCAGACCGTCGAAGTGCCAAAGACCTTTGTCGATGTCCGATACCGGCTCGCGGTAACACAGGTTCTGCGAGAAATCAGTCCCGCTGGCGAGCGGCAGTTCACCTTCAGGCAGGTCCGTGGCCGCCTGGCAGACGGTTTCATAGAAGCGGCGTATATCCGCTTCGGTGGGGCCGAGATGATCCGGCCGCGGGTTGAACCAGCGGATCAGCCAATGGCGGATGGCGTGGCCGTCCATGCGCTTGGCTTTGATGCCGGCATTGGCCAGGCTGCCCACCAGGCGATCGCAGATGACCTTGAGATACGGGCCAGGCTCCTGACCGCGTACTTCGCTATCGGCCTTCCTGACCCGCCGGTAAACGACCAGGCGGACGCGACGCTGCTGCCCTCTCCAGGGTAGTTGGCTCACCTTGGTGTCCTCGAAGAGCCCGCCGGGCTTGGAGATCGCTTCAAGGTGCTGTTTGAAGAGCTTGAGATAGAGCTCCGTGAACGGGGCTCCCTGGGCGCGGGGTTGGACGTAGTCGTTCAGCTGCTGCAGATAGTTGTCCCAGCTGATTTCGTCCTGGGCATACAGCTGCATGACCCAAGGAGATGTCTCCAGCTCGTCGAAGGAATCCTGCAGGGCGTTTTCCAATGCGTCACGGACTTTACGAAGCCACTCGGGATCACGGCCTTCCGTGCCGATCGGTGTGAGCTCGAAGAAGGCCGCACGCGAAATACCGTCCTCAAGCAGCATCGTCTTTTCCGAAGGGAGGTAGTCCACCCAGGGAAGAAGATCCACAAACGAGGGGGCTACGTCGTACAGGCGCGCTACATCCGCCTGGGTTGCCGGCTTCTGCTTGGGGTTGCGCCAGTCCGCCGGCGAGGGAATCCCCTGGCTGGCCAGCCGTTCGAAATACCGTTCAGTTGCCGCCTCGACAGACTCGCAAGCTGGGGCGCCGTCCTGGAGAAGCGATTCACCCGCTGCGATGCCGGCGGCGACCTCGATCTCGGCGGCCTGCAGGTCTGGCTCGACCCGGCGCGCTCCCTTGTGCCCGAGTAAATGTTCGATAAGGCCCATCAGTAGTCCTCCGTCCGCTCGCCAGGCATCGCGTACTGCACGCGCTGGTAGAAGGGAAATACGGTCGTGTACCCAGGCACGGGGGCTGGGTCAGTTCCAGCCAGGTGCGGGTACACATACATGACCAGGTCGGGATTCGGTAGCCGCTTGAACTGGCTGTAGATCTCGTTCTGGGCAGTGCGCGTAAAGGCTGCGTTGTCGTTCCGCATGGCCGTCTGCTGCGGATCCAGGGGCCGGCGCAGGGTTTGCCTGGCATCGAGCAGCAGCCGGCTGCTTGCACTGCCGGCTGACCCGGTTGTGCCTTGGTCCCACACATCCATCATCGTGGCGTCACCATGGGGCAACATCTCGTCCTTGCTGGTGGAGCAACCCGAGGCGAGCAGCGCGATC
>JBFKAF010000746.1:0-1909 GCA_041621735.1 Pseudomonas sp. | reverse complement strand
ATAATAGATCTCGGTCAGCACCTCCAGATCGCTGGCCAGCACGCGCTCGTTGATCTGGTGGATGGTCGCGTTGACCGGGCCGAGCTCGACCACCTGGGTGCCCAGGGTGGCGATGAAGCGACCGTCGGAAGTGCCACCGCTGGTGCTCGGAGTGGTTTCGCGCCCGGTCACGCTTTTGATGCTGTGGGCCACCGCATCGAGCAGGGCGCCCGGTTCGGTGAGGAACGGCAGGCCGGACAGCGCCCACTCCACGTGATAGTCCAGGCCGTGCTTGTCGAGGATCTGGTTGACCCGCTGTTGCAGGCCTTCGACCGTGGATTCGGTGGAGAAACGGAAGTTGAAGATCGCCTGCAGCTCGCCGGGGATGACATTGGTCGCGCCGGTGCCCGAGTTGAGGTTGGAGACCTGGAAGCTGGTCGGCGGGAAGAAGGCGTTGCCGTCGTCCCAGTGCTCGGCGGCCAGTTCGGCCAACGCCGGGGCAACCAGGTGGATCGGGTTCTTCGCCAGGTGCGGGTAGGCCACATGGCCCTGCACGCCGCGTACGGTGAGGGTGGCGCCGAGCGAGCCACGGCGCCCGTTCTTGACCACGTCGCCGACCAGCGAGGTGCTCGAGGGTTCGCCGACGATGCACCAGTCCAGACGCTCGCCGCGCGCGGCCAGACGTTCGATCACCGCCTTGGTGCCGTGCTTGGCCGGGCCTTCCTCGTCACTGGTGATCAGGAAGGCGATGCTGCCCTTGTGCTGCGGATGGTCGGCGACGAAGCGCTCGACGGCGATGATCATCGACGCCAGGCTGCCCTTCATGTCGGCGGCGCCACGTCCGCAGAGCATGCCCTGCTCATCGATCAGCGCGGCGAAGGGGGCGTGCTGCCAGGCTTGCAACGGGCCGGTGGGCACCACGTCAGTGTGGCCGGCGAAGCACAGCACCGGACCGTCCTGCTCGCCGTGGGTCGCCCAGAAGTTCTCCACGTCCTCGATGCGCATGTGCTCGACCTTGAAGCCGAGAGCGCCCAGGCGGCGCATCATCAGCTCCTGGCAGCCCTCGTCGAACGGGGTGACGGACGGACGGCGAATCAGCTCGCAGGCGAGTTCCAGGGTAGGGGAGAGGGTCGGGGAGGGGGCAGTCATTGCGGCTCCAGAGCGGCATCAAGCGGAAAGGCCGACATCTTAAAGCAAAACGGCGGCCATTGGCCGCCGTCAGGCTGTTTCCCGGCCGTCAGACGGCGATGGGCTCATCGGCGTTTTGCGCCTGCGGTTTCGGCAGTGACGAGAGCAGCGCCATGATCAGCGCGGCCAGGTAAGGCAGCGACTGCACCAGCAACATGGCCACCCAGAACATCACATCGGTGCTGGGCAGACCCTGTACCAGGGTGATGCCAGCGGCTGCGCCCCACAGCAGGAGCATGATGAATACCTCCTCGCGGGCTTCGGCCAGGGCCACCAGGATGCCGTGATTGGAGGCCATCTTCGGCGTGCGGAAGAACGGGATGCTGGTGGTGACGAAGCCGTACAGCACCGCCTTGGCGATGGTGTGCGACAGCGACAGCCCGGCCAGGGCGGCGCAGAAGGCCTGCTTCAGGTTGACGCCGACGGCGCGCTGGTAGAGGAAGACGATCTTCGCCACCTTGAACACGAACAGCGCCAGCGGCGGGATGGCGAAGATCAGCAGCGGCGGATCGACCCGCTGCGGCACGATGATCATCGCCGCCGACCAGAGCAGCGCGCCGACGGTGAAGAAGATATTCAGGCCATCGGCGACCCAGGGCAGCCAGCCGGCGATGAAGTGGTAGCGCTGACCACGATTGAGCGCGGAACCCCGACCGAGGAACAGGCTGCGCGCGTGCCCCTTCATGATCTGAATGGCGCCGTAGGCCCAGCGGAAGCGCTGTTTCTTGAAGTCGATGAAGGT
>JBFKAF010000745.1:0-1911 GCA_041621735.1 Pseudomonas sp. | reverse complement strand
CGCCGGAGCGCGGCAATGAGGCCCGCGTCGGCACGGGTGTCGGTGCGCCCGGCGGCCGATCAGGTGTCGACCCGGCAGTTTGCCGAGGACGTCGCCTTCTACCTGACCCAGACGCCGCGTCAACTGCCTTCTCGCTATCTCTACGATGCCCTCGGTTCGGCGCTGTTCGAGGCCATCACCCGGCTGCCCTGGTATCGGCTGACCCGCGCCGAAACCGGGCTGCTGAAGGCTCATGCGCGGGCCATTCTGGCGGCCTGTGCACCGCTCACCGACACTGTCGAATTGGGCGCGGGCAGCGGCGAGAAACTCGCCCGCGTGTTGCAGGCACGGGATGCCGGCAGTGCGGCGTTGCGTGTGCATCTGGTCGACGTTTCGCGTAGCGCGCTGTCCGCCGCCGCCGGCTTGCTGGTGGGGCTGCCGGCCACCCAGGTGATCACCCATGAAGCCACCTATGAGGCGGGCCTGGCCGAATTCAGGCGTACCCAGTCGGAGGCGGGGCACACGCTGTTGCTGTTTCTCGGCTCGAATATGGGTAACTTCGATCCGCCCAAGGCCAACGAACTGTTGCGCCAGATCCGCGCTGCGCTGCAACCCGGCGATCTATTCCTGTTGGGTGCCGATCTGCTCAAGCCCGAGCGCGAGCTGCTGCTGGCCTACGCCGATCCGCTGGGGGTGACCGCCGCCTTCAATCGCAACCTGCTGGTGCGGATCAACCGCGAACTGGGCGCCGATTTCGACCTCGACAGTTTTCAGCACCGCGCCCAGTGGAACGCCGCTGAATCACGCATGGAGTCCTACCTGGTCAGCACCCGCACACAGCGGGTGCGCATCGCCGAGGCGCGGCTCGAGCTGACCATGCGCGACGGCGAGACGATCTGGACCGAAAGCTCCTACAAATACAGCCTCGAGGGGCTGTTCGGCTCGCTGCAGGCGGCCGGCTTTGCCCGGCGCCAAGCCTGGGTCGATGAGGACGCGCAGTTCGCCCTGACCCTGGTGCAGCGTTAGCCGCAGCCCCGCTCAGTTGGTTTGATCGAGGGCCCCGTCATAGTCAAGGCGTGCGGCGTGTTATTGGCTGCAGATGGCTGTGCGCATGGGCTCAGCACGGGGCTTGCGGCAGCACGGAGTGGTCCGGCGAGTCCCCGCGCTTGGCCACTAGCCTCGCCTTTGAATTAAAGTCTGCTCAGTCCATAATCGGCCGCATGAACCGCGGACGCCCTAGAACTTTCGACCCCGACCTGGTCCTGGAAAATGCCATGCAGCTTTTCTGGAGCAAGGGCTATGAGGCCACCAGCCTGCAGGATCTGCTGGAGGCGACGCGGCTGTCCAAGAGCAGCCTGTATGAAAGTTTCGGCAATAAGCAGAGCCTGTTCGAAGCCGCCTTCAGTCGCTATGTCGAGAGTCGCGCCAGCTATCTGCTGGCGCGCCTGGAGCTGGCCGAGTCGCCGCTGGCATTCATCCGCGAATGCCTGCTGTCGGTGCTCGAAGATGCCGAACGAGCCACGCCGCGTGGCTGCATGCTGGTCAACGTGACCAATGAATTTTCCACCAGCGAACCGGCGATACAGCGGCTGATCGCACTCGCCACGCGGCGTTTTCGTGGGGTGTTCGAGCAGGCCTTTCAGCAGGCGCAAGACGCCGGTCTGGTGTCGCACGCGCAACAGCCTGCTGCGCGCGCGCTGTACATGCACTGTGTGATGAGCGGCCTGCGCACCCAGACCAAGGCCGGCATGGCGCAGCAAGAATTGCTTACGGTGATTGAGCTATTCATGGCGAGCGCGGCTGAAGGTTAGTCACCCGCACGTCGAACCCGATAGGCGCGAGTGCACTAATTCTTAGGGGCGTTTTTTTGAATGTGTCACTCACAGCTCAAATCGAGCGATCCCCCGATCGGCTCAGGTCTGATTGATACGG
>JBFKAF010000744.1:0-1912 GCA_041621735.1 Pseudomonas sp. | reverse complement strand
TCAGGTCGATGTTGTGCTGCACCTGCATCTGGTTGAAGGCGCCTTCGATCATCTCGATCGGGTCTTCGATGGTGCAGACGTTCACCTCTTCGGTGGCCAGCTGCTTGAGCGTGGTGTACAGCGTGGTGGTCTTGCCCGAGCCGGTCGGTCCGGTGACCAGGATGATGCCGTTGGGCTGGCCGGTCATGCTGGCCCAGCGCTTCAGGTCGTCGGGGGAGAAACCCAGCTGGTCGAAGCTCTTCAGCAGCACTTCCGGGTCGAAGATGCGCATCACCATCTTTTCGCCGAAGGCGGTCGGCAGGGTGGACAGGCGCAGTTCGACTTCGCCGCCGTCCGGGGTCTTGGTCTTGACCCGGCCATCCTGGGGTTTGCGTTTCTCGGCGACGTTCATCCGCCCGAGGCTTTTCAGGCGACTGACCACCGCCATGGTCACCTGTGGCGGGAACTGATAGACGGTGTGCAGTACGCCGTCGATGCGAAAACGCACGCTGCCCTGCTCGCGACGCGGCTCGATATGGATATCGCTGGCGCGCTGCTGGAAGGCGTACTGGAACAACCAGTCGACGATATTCACGATGTGCGCGTCGTTGGCGTCCGGCTCCTGATCCTGGGCGCCGAGGTTGAGCAGCTGCTCGAAGTTGCCGACGCCGCTGATCTTCATGTCGTGGGCGGTGGCGCCGCTGACCGATTTGGCCAGGCGGTAAAACTCCAGGGTGAAGCGCTGGATGTCCGCCGGGTTGGCCACTACGCGCTTGATCGGGCGTTTCAGTACATGGGTCAGGTCGGCTTCCCAGCGCCGCACCAGCGGCTGCGCGCTGGCGATGGTCACGGCATCCGGCGCCACCGCGACGGCGAGGATCTTGTGCCGTTGGGCGAAGGCGTAGGACATCAGCGGGGTGATGGCGGCGACGTCGATCTTCAGCGGGTCGATGCGCAGGTACGCTTGCCCGGCGAACTCTGCCAGCCACTGGGTGAGGCTTTCCAGGTCGAGTTTCTTGCCCGGGCGGGCACGATCGTCGACTTGCTGCGCGGCGAGAAACTCCAAGGGGTGCAGTTGGTTGTTAACCGCGCTACGGCGAATCGCCAGGCATTGCTCTGCGCTGTCCTGATCGACTCGGCCCTGGGCGACCAGCTCACGCAGCAGGTCGTTGAGCTCCAGTGGGCGATCCTGGGTAGGCGAGGCTAGTGCGGACATGGGACTCCTTGCGATCGTGGCGTAGGCTAAGCCCGTAGCTTGACGCCAAGCGCAGGGGCTGTCTGCCGACTCGGTCTAGCTGGGCTGTTAGACAGAGGGTGAACTACACCGCTGCGTGGCTAACAGGCCCTGCGCGCGCCGCTTATTTCATCAACTGCTTCCAGGCTTTCAGCGTAGCTACAGTTTGGGCCTGGGATTGCCGCGCCGCCAGTGACTCGGGGTCGATGGCCTGGTGGGCCAGTTCGCTCAGCTTGCTCAGTTCGCCGTACAGCCGGTCGACTTCCGCTACCTCCAGCACGCTACGGGCGAGACGCAGCCAGACCAGCAGGCGTTCGATGCGCGGCAGCTGTTCGGCGAGGTCTTCCGGTTGCTGCTGGTAGCGCTTCAGCTGCAGGGCGGTCCCTTCCTCGGCGATCAGGGTCGGCAGCCAGTTACCCAATGGCGCGGCGCCCTGACGGTTGCCGCGGTTGTTGCGTTCGGCGGTCCAGCTGCGTGCGAGCAACCAGCGCGAGGCATTCAACGAAAACCGCCCCCAACGCGTGCCGTCCAGTTCGGCGGCGAACTGCGCGGGGGCGTTCTGCCGTGTGGCGTCGTCGTGTTGGCCGGCGTGAACGCGCGGGCGCCAATCGTGCAGCAGGGCGTCGAGTGGCTGACGCAGCTCGCTGCTGCTGGCGCGCGGCGCGGCTTGGCCGAGGCTGCCGAGCAACGCACGGAACC
>JBFKAF010000743.1:0-1918 GCA_041621735.1 Pseudomonas sp. | reverse complement strand
GAGTTTCAACGGCGCTACCCGGACCTGGAGCTGGAATGCCTGATTGCCGAATGCGAAGACCTGCTGGCGTTCGTCCAGCAAGGCCGCGCGCAGCTGGGTTTCGTCGAGGCGCAGGCTATTTATCCGCCGGAAATCAGTGCCTGCGCCGTGGCGGAACGCTCGGACATGGCCCTCTACGTCGCCGCCAGCCATCCACTGGCGGCCCTGGCCAACGTCAGCAGCGACGCGCTGCATGAGCATCGCGAACTGCGCCTGGCCACGGTGCTGAACAGCGCCAACAGCTCCGCGCTCGGTCGCTCCTGGTCCGCGCCGAGCTACCTGATGCTGATGGAGATGGCCGAGCAAGGCTTTGGCTGGGCGCCGATCCCGCGCTGGCTGGTCGGTCGTTACGGTTCCACCTCGCTACGCGAACTCAAGGTGCACGGCTGGCCCCGGCAGATCGCGGTGGATGCGGTGTCGTCGAAGTTCCACGCGCTCGGGCCGGCCGGCAGCTGGCTGCTCGACAAGATGACCGAGTAAGCCAGCGCGCTCTGCGGCTCATTGCCGAGCAGCAGTGCCGGCGCATTTCTGCCGCGCGCGCTTGTCTCCTCGGCGACAGTGGGTTATCAGTGCATGCGTGTGAAAACCTGACCAGCCCGGAACCGCCCATGAGCCTTGAAGTCCCCGCGCACAGCGCCAACTCCGCCGACAAACCCGCCGGGCGCATCCGCCAGAAGAACGAAGAAGCGATCCTCGCCGCCGCCGAAGAGGAATTCGCCCGCCACGGCTTCAAGGGCACCAGCATGAACACCATCGCGCAGACCGTCGGCCTGCCGAAAGCCAACCTGCACTACTACTTCAACAACAAGCTGGGCCTGTACCTGGCGGTGCTGAGCAACATCCTCGAACTGTGGGACAGCACCTTCAACAGCCTCAGCGTCGACGACGACCCGGCCGAGGCGCTGGCCCGCTACATCCGCGCCAAGCTGGAATTTTCGCGGCGCTACCCCAAGGCCTCGCGGATTTTCGCCATGGAGGTGATCAGCGGCGGCGAGTGCCTGTCGGAGTACTTCAACCAGGATTACCTGACCTGGTTCCGTGGCCGCGCCGCGGTGTTCGAGGCCTGGATCGCCGCCGGCAAGATCGACCCGGTCGACCCGGTACACCTGATCTTCCTGTTGTGGGGCAGCACCCAGCACTACGCCGATTTCGCCTCGCAGATCTGCCGCGTCACCGGCCGCACGCGCCTGAGCAAACAGGATTTCGAGGATGCCAGCGACAACCTGATCCGCATCATCCTCAAGGGCTGCGGCCTGACCCCGCCCGCCCGCTGAGCCTACGGAACACCATGCCTTTTACCCTGCTCACGCCCTGCGACTACCGCGAGGAGATTCGCAAGAGCCGCTTTCTCGCCCAAGCCGTGCCGGTCGCCAGCGCGGCCGAGGCGCAGGCGGCGGTCGAGCGCCTCAGCGACCTCGGCGCCTCGCACAACTGCTGGGCCTGGAAGGTCGGCCAGCAGTACCGCTTCAGCGACGATGGCGAACCGGGCGGCACCGCCGGCCGGCCGATTCTCGCCGCCATCGAAGGCCAGGACTGCGATCAGCTGGTGGTCGTGGTCACCCGCTGGTACGGCGGCATCCAGCTCGGCACCGGCGGCCTGGCCCGCGCCTATGGCGGCAGCGCCAACAAATGCCTGCAGGCCGCCGAGCGGCTGGAACTGGTGCAACGCAGCCGCTGCGCCTGCCACTGCGCCTTCGCCGAACTGCCCCTGCTCAAGGCGCGCCTGGGCGAACTGGAGGCCGTACTGGAAAGCGAGACCTTCGATGCCAGCGGCGCCGTACTGCTCCTGGCAGTGCCCGAAGCGCGTTTCGCCGAACTGCAACGGCTGCTGGCCGATATCAGTCGTGGACGGAGCGAGTTGAAGAAGCGCTAAACCCGT
>JBFKAF010000742.1:0-1921 GCA_041621735.1 Pseudomonas sp. | reverse complement strand
TGTTCACCCACCGCGGTCTCAGCGGCCCGGCGATCCTGCAGATTTCCTCGTACTGGCAGCCGGGCGACACCGTGCATATCGACCTGCTGCCGCATATCGACCTGCCCGAATGGCTGGCCGAGCAGCAGCGCGAACGACCGAACAGCGAGCTGAAAACCCTGCTGGCCGAACTGTTCACCAAGAAAATGGCCGGCCTGCTGGTCGACAGCTGGTTCGTCTCCAAGCCGATGAAGCAATACAGCCCGAGCGAACTCAAGGCGATTGCCGAGAAGCTCGCCGACTGGCAACTGGTGCCGGCCGGCACCGAGGGTTACCGCACTGCCGAGGTGACCCTGGGTGGCATCGACAGCCGCGAAGTCTCGTCGAAAACCCTGGAGTCGTTGAAAGCGCCGGGGCTGTACTTCATCGGCGAAGTGCTGGATGTCAGCGGCCACCTCGGCGGCTTCAACTTCCAGTGGGCCTGGGCCTCGGCTTACGCGGCGGCGCAGTTCGTCTGATGGAGCGTGCCCTCAGTGGTTAAACTCACTCTAGTGGCCTGTACGGTTAGTTGGTTAACTCAAGTTCGGATGCTTGAGGTTCCGAGACCAGGCGCTGCGACGAGTCATAGCGGGCTATGGCGAGGAGCGGCAACGCCGTATCGGGGCCTCAAACGCCGAAATTGACTAACTGGACTAGCCACACAGACTACTAGCCGCAGGTATCCCTTCGCTAACGCGGCACTGCTCGCCCTCCGCCCCGAATACGGACTGTCAGCCCAAATGACTCAAGACCAAGGCCTTATCTTCGCCATTCTGACCGCCACCATTGGCCTGTTCCTCTGGGGCCGTTGGCGACATGACATCGTCGCCCTGGCCGCCTTGCTGGCCTGCGTGATCGTCGGTCTGGTGCCGGATCACATGGCCTTCGTCGGCTTCGGCCACCCGGCAGTGATTACCGTCGCCTGCGTATTGGTATTGAGCTACGGTTTGCAGCTCACCGGCGCGGTGGACGCCCTGGCCCAACGCATACTGCCCAGCAATGCCGGACCGATGCTCTCGATCGCCGCGCTGACCGGCCTCGGCGCACTGCTCTCGGCCTTTATGAACAACGTCGGCGCCCTTGCCCTGCTGATGCCCATCGCCCTGCAGATCGCCCGCAAGCTGGACCTGCCGCCCGGCCGCCTGCTGATGCCACTGGCGTTCGGCACCATCCTCGGCGGCATGACCACGCTGATCGGTACGCCGCCCAACCTGATCGTTTCCAGCTTCCGCGCGCAAAGCGGTGCCGGGCCGTTCGCCATGTTCGACTTCAGCCCGGTCGGCGTGGCGGTGGCGCTGAGCGGCGTGCTGTTTATCGCCTTGCTCGGCTGGCGCCTGGTACCCAAGCGGGCGGTGGCCAGCGTGACCAGTTTCGACACCGGCACCTACCTCACCGAGGCGCGCGTGCAGGAGGGCGGCAAGGCAGTCGGCAAGACCCTGCGCGAGATCGAGGTGCTGCTCGATGAGGCCGACGCGCAGATCATCGGCATGGTGCGCAACAAGCTGCGCCTGTCCGCACCCAACCCACGGCGTGAACTCCTGGTCGACGACGTGCTGGTGATCGAAGCCGAGCCGGAGTCCCTCGGCAGCGTGCTGGGTAATCTGGGCCTGAAACTGGAGGCCGCCGTGCCCCCCGAGGGCAAAGATAAGCTGGCCGAGCAGGCAAGCGAAAACGTCTCCCCTCCGGCGCCTGCAGAAACCAAAGAGAAAAAAACCAAGAACGGCGAAAAGAAAGACCCGGAAGCCGATGCCAGTTCGCTGCAAGAGCTCCTGGTGCGGCCCGACTCCGACATGATTGGCCGCTCCGTCAGCGAAACCCGCTTGCGCAGCCGCTACATGATCAACCTGCTGGCGATCTCGCGGCACAGTCATCGCTCGATCAAGCGCCTGCGCTCGACCCTGAT
>JBFKAF010000741.1:0-1921 GCA_041621735.1 Pseudomonas sp. | reverse complement strand
TGCCGCTGCAGCCGCTGGTCGAGTCACTGCTGCTGGGGCAACTGGCGCGTATTCAGCGCGCCGGCTTGCGGGTCGAAAACCTGATTCCTCAGGGCGCGTCGGTCCGTGGCGAACGTTTTTTGCTGCGTCAGGCGCTGAGTAATCTGCTGGAGAACGCCCTCGACTTCACCCCGGCGGGCGGCCTGATCCGCTTTGCCGCCAGCGCCACAGGCGAGCAGATCGAAGTCCGCGTGTTCAATCAGGCTGAGCCTATTCCCGACTACGCCCTGCCGCGCCTGTGCGAGCGTTTCTACTCGCTGCCGCGCCCGGCCAGCGGGCGCAAGAGCACCGGCCTGGGCCTGAACTTCGTCCGGGAGGTCATGGCCTTGCATGGCGGGACGTTGCAGATAAGCAATGCCGACGGCGGCGCCGAAGTGCTTCTCAGCCTGCCGCGCGCTTAACGGCGGTGGCCCGGATAGACCTCCGGTATGCCTAGCCTGCGGATTGATGCAGTCGCTTGCGCATAAACGCGGCCGCCGCCGGGCAAAGCCCGGAAAACTGTTGGGTCGCGGCAATCGCGGGTGGCGCCGTTTTGCGTTGGGCGAGGCTGTAGCCGCGTTGAGCAAAGAAGGTCTCGGCCGTGGTTGTCAGTAGGTAGATGCTTTGGACGCCATGAGCGGCGGCGTACTGTTCGGCATATGCCAGCAGCGCGTCGCCCAGCGCCTTGCCCCGCGCGAAGTCTGCAACGGCAAGGGAGCGCAGCAGTGCATCCGGGCCATGTAGTTCGACGCCGACGAGACCGGCAAGGCGGCCGTCAAGCTGACAGCCAAACAGGCGCCGCCAGGTCTCGGGGAGCAGAAGATCTGCTGTGGGCAGGTCGCAGGCCGCGAGTAATTGTTGCGCCTGGTGGTCGAATTCAACGGTTCGGATTGCGGCTTTCATCTGGGCGAGCACTCGTGTGGAGCCGTAATTGTGGATCACGCGGGTCAGGGGGGCGGTCTTGACGCTTACCGCAGCCACCGCCTGGCAGGAGTGTGGCTGATAGGTAATCGGTATAGCCGTTGTTTCGATCAGCCGCCGCAGCAGTAGTTTGAGCCTCCAGGCATCTCACTGAGTTGTGGCATCAGGCCTCGACCGCCATCAGCTCACCCGTCCAGCCGTGCGCGTCTTTAGTCGCCATCAACAGATAACTGCCCGGACCGGGCGCCTCGACCAGCAGCGTCCCATCGGCCGACCAGATCGCACTTCGGCCTGCCGACACGTAAGGCCCTGAGGGCCCTGCATGGTTGGCCATCAGCGTGACCATGCCGTAGCTGGCCGCATAACGCTGCAGGTTGGCGGAGTCCTGCGGATAGCCGGCCTGGGACACCAGCACCCCGGCCAGGTACAGGGAGGCGCCCGCGGTGGCGGCATCACGTGCGTGCCGGGTGTGGTTGGTGTCGGCGCAAATCGCCAGGCTGAACGACTCGCCTTTTACTCGGTGGAGGCTGACGCCCGGTTCTCCTTGAGTCGCGAAGGCGACTTCGCTGGGGTCCAGGTACTGCTTGCGATACACCGCGCAGCGGCCATCCGGGAAGCAGCTGATGGCGCCTATACAGGGCAGCGGCGAGCCGCTGGGGATGGGCGCACCGAGCACCACCGTCATGGCGTGGGCGCGGGCGAGCTGGCGAATCGGGTCCAACAGCTGATCGTCAGGTTGCAGTGTGCAACTGCCCAGGTGCGCCAGCTCATAACCGCTCAGCGACAGTTCGGGAAACACCAGGACATCGACAGCGGCCTCGGCGGCCGCCTGGATAAAGCGGCAGTGGGTCTCGAGGTTGGCGGCGAGGTCTAGCGGGGCGGACAGCGATTGCGCGGCGGCTATACGAATGGATGGCATGTGCTTGAAGGTCCGCAAACTGAGCTGAGGTTATGGCTGATAGGCCGTCGGTGACGCAGGCAG
>JBFKAF010000740.1:0-1921 GCA_041621735.1 Pseudomonas sp. | reverse complement strand
TCCTCGTCCCAGGCGCGGGCGTCGTCCTGGCAGGCGGCCAGATCCGCCGCGCTACGGCCCAGCAGTCGGCTGGCCAGGGCATAGCGCAGCGCCCCTTCGCGGCCCGGCTCGGCATAGGCCGCGAGCACTGCGGCCAGCTCGGCGGCCTCTTCGCTGTGCCAGACGTTTTCCTTGCCGCGGCGCACGCTGGGCACGCCGCGCGCGGCCAGCTCGCTGGCCACTTCACTGGCCTGGCGATGGCTGGCGACCAGCACCGCGATATCCCCACCCTTCAGCGGAGTCCGCTTAAAGCTGCTGCGCTCCGCGATAGCTGCGTCAGGTTCTCGCGCCGAACTCGCCGTACATTCCGTACTGTCTCGCTCGTCGCTCCGATCCTTCCTTGCTCTCACGGAGCTCGCGACGCTTTGCACGGACTCCGGCACGAGTTGTTCTTCGAAATAGGCCTCGCCACGGCTGCTCGCCGCCAGCACGGCGGCGATGCGCCGCGCCGTATCGCGCGCGACCAGGGCGCCGGCCTCGCCCTTGCCGAGATAGTCGTCATCCAGCCAGACCAGGGCCAACGATGCGTCCTGCTCACCCTCGACAACGGGCAGCACCAGCTGCGGCCGTGGGCGCTGGCTGGCACCGACGGGCGGGTAGCTGAGCCCCGGCTCGGCGAACGGCATGGGTCGGTCGAACAGCTGATTCAGCGCGGCAATCAATTCCGGAGTGGATCTATGGTTGGTGGCCAGGCTGTACTGTCGCGCGGCTTCGCTGCGAGCCTTGAGGTAGGTGGCCAGGTCGGCCCCCCTGAAGGCATAGATGGCCTGCTTCGGATCCCCCACGAAACACAGGTCGCCGGCATTCGTATAGATGCGCCGAAACACCTGGTACTGCACCGGGTCGGTGTCCTGGAACTCGTCGATCAGCGCCACCGGGTACTGCTCGCGCAGGGTGCCGGCCAGGTGCTCGCCGCCGTCGCCGTACAGCGCCTGTTGTAGCTTGTTGAGCAGGTCGTCGAAGGCCAGCAGGCGCTGCGCCGCCTTGCGCTGCGGCAACTGCTGGTTGAGCTGCTCGATCAGCCGCACCTGCAGGTCGATCAGCCTTTGCTCGGCCTCGGGTTGCGCCGCTTCCAGGGCCTCGCACAAGCCTTGCAGGGCATCGGCCAAGGGACTGTCCGGCGCGCTGGCGCCCTTCTTGCTGGCCTTGGCCAGGCCTTCACGGGATAGCCGTTGGTGCGCCTCGGTCTTGCTGAACAGGGCGGCGGCATCGCTGAAGTAGCCCTCCAGCTCGGCCTGCCAGAAGCTCAGTTTGGCCGGGTTGCACATATTGCTCTTGAAACCGTCGAAGGCCTTGAGCTGCTCCAGCCAGGCGTTACTGTCGCGCTGCCAGCAGCGCTGCGCCTGCTGCCAGGCCTCGCGCAGGGCGCTCATCTCGCTGCTGGCGCCGGGTTGCGGCTCGATGCGCAGGTAGGGCTTGCACAGGTGGTTGCGCAAGCGCTGGCGCAGGCTCTGCGGGGTGAGCTTGCGCTGCACCAGAAAGGCCGCCCATTCCGGCTCGGCGGCGGCCAGCTCATGCCGCCACAGGTCGGCGAGCAGGGCGTCGAGAATCTCCCGGTCGTCGTGGGTCAGCTCGTTGTCGAAGTCGCCGCCGGCCTCGAACGCGGCGTCCTGCAGGGCACGCTGGCAGAAGCCATGGATGGTGAAGATCGCCGCCTCGTCGAAGCCATGCACCGCCAGCAGCAGACGACGGTGACTGGCCGCGTCCGGGTACTGCGCGTGCAGGCGATTGAGCAGCTCGTCCGCGCCCGGGCCCTGCTCGTACACCGCCAGCAACTCGGCCAGGCGCAGGCGAATGCGCTCGCGCAGTTCGGCGGTGGCCGCAGTGGTAAAGGTCACCACCAGAATCTGCGCCACCGACAGCTGCTTCTCCAGCAGCAGGC
>JBFKAF010000739.1:0-1923 GCA_041621735.1 Pseudomonas sp. | reverse complement strand
TGCGCGGCGTGTCCAGGCCAGCGCCGGAAGACGAGTGATAGGCCCGCAGCGCCGCGGCCTCGCCTGAGAAAGCTGTCGCTGTCCCCGGCGGCGCGCACCGGGCACGACCTGTCGCGGCCCTGACCCTGACCCTGAGCGGGGCGAGTGGCTGGACGTGCCGGCGTATTGGCTGTATGTCTAACTAGGACCTGGCCATCCGCTTATTGGCAAACCGTTCCTTCCTTCCCGACAGACGACAGCGCCATGAATCAACTGCACACCATCGACCTGAAACTGCTACGGGTGTTCGAAACCATCGTCAAGCACGGCGGTTTCGCCGCGGCCCAGGCGGTGCTGAATATCGGCCAGTCGACCATCAGCGAGTACGTCAGCCAGCTGGAGGACCGCCTCGGCGTGCGCCTGTGCGAACGCGGGCGCGGCGGCTTTCGCCTGACCGAGCAGGGCGAGGCGCTGTACCTGTCGTCCAAGCGTCTGCTGGCGGCGCTGGATGATTTTCGTTCGGACGCCGAGTTGATCCGCCGCAAACTCGGTGGTTGGCTCAACCTGGGGCTGATCGACAACACCATCACCGATGCCGGCTCGCCGGTGGCCGGGGCGATTCGGCGCTTCTCCGACCGCTGCCAGGATGTCTACCTGAACGTGCAGATCGGCACCCCGGCCGAGTTGGAGAAGGCGGTGCTGGAGGGCACCCTGCACCTGGCCGTGGGCCACTTCCACGCCCATGTGCCGGGCCTGTTGTACCGGCCGCTGTATGACGAGGAACAGGGCTTGTATGGCAGCGCCCAGGCCGTCGCACCATTTGCCACGCTCGAGGCGTTGCGCGCGGCGCTGCCGAGCATGAAGGTGGTGGCGCGTTCCTACATGCGCCGCGGCGACCTGGAAACCCTGGGGGTCACCGAGGCGGCGGCCCTGGTGGCCAATGTCGAGGCCCAGGCGCTGCTGATACTCAGTGGCAACTACCTGGGCTTTCTGCCGATCCACTATGCCCAGCGCTGGGTCGACTCGGGGGCGCTGCGGCGGCTGTTTCCCGAGCAGGTCGCCGTCGATACGACCTTCGAGATCGTCATGCGCCGCGGCCAGGATCACAGCCTGCTGGTGGAGACCATCCTGGAAGACCTGCAGGCCGAGCTGGCGGCGCTGGCCGGCTGACCCTCGCCTGCTGACCCTCGCGCGGCGCCGGCCGGTATCGCGCGAATAGATCGGTAATCTCCGATCTGAACATCCGATACCCAATATTGCTTGGTTTTTCCGCGGCTCCTAACAATGGGGCGTCGTCGATTATTGCTTCGATGAAGCCGATTCCAGGAGATAACCGTGAGCAAAAACAATTACGAATCCGGTCGCCTCAATCTGCCGTTCGTGGGTCACTGCACCTTCGCCAAGGCGCCGGTGTGCACCGATTGGGATGCGCTGGATGCCGACGTGGCGATTCTCGGTGCGCCCAACGACATGGGCACCCAATGGCGCTCCGGCGCGCGCTTCGGACCGCGCGGCATTCGCGAGGCCTCCACGTTGTTTTCCTTCGGCCATGCCGGCGCCTACGACCACGAAGACGACGTCATGTACCTGACCGCCGAGGACGTGCGCATGGTCGACGTCGGCGACGCCGACATCGTGCATACCGATATGGCCACGAGCAACGCCAACACCGAGTACGCCGTACGCAAGATCCTCGAGGCCGGCGCCATGCCGGTGGTGCTGGGCGGCGACCACTCGGTGCATGCGCCGGTGATCAAGGCGTTCGAAGGGCGCGGGCCTATCCATATCATCCATGTCGATGCGCACCTGGATTTCGTCGACGAGCGCCATGGCGTGCGCTATGGCCATGGCAGCCCACTGCGCCGCGCCTCGGAAATGAACCACATCGTCGGCATGACCCAGATGGGCATCCGCAACGTGTCCTCCTCCAACCGCGACGACTAC
>JBFKAF010000738.1:0-1930 GCA_041621735.1 Pseudomonas sp. | reverse complement strand
GTGCGACACGTCCGGGCCGATGACGGCGGCCTTCTGGTTGCGAAAGTGCACCCGCAGCATGCGCTGGACCATGCGCAGGGTGCGCTCGTGGCCCTTGTCCAGCTCGACCAGTTCGCGCAGGTGGATCGGCGTGGAGAACTGTACGCGGGTCTTGCGCCCGAGGATCAGGATGCTGACCAGGCGGCGTAAGCGTCCGGTGACCGCCCAGCTGTCGGCGAACAGCAGCTTCCAGGCGCTGGTTTCGCGGTCGGGCGACTGCCCCCAGAACACGCTGACCGGGATGATCTGCGCATCGTCCACGGCGTGTTGATTCAACGCGCCGACCACTCGCGCCAGGGTCGGCGAAATGCCGCGTTTGTCCTGCCGGCCGAGCCAGTCCGGTTCCGGGGTCAGGTAGAAGAAGGCCGCCGGCTCCTGCAGATCGCCGACCCGGACCGGCAGCACCGGGCGCGGCAGGCCGGCTTTCTGGCACTCCGTGTCGAGCACCGCCAAGTCGCTCAGCGAGGGCTGTTGCAGCACATAGAAGACCGGCTTGCTGCGGTCGAGCTTGAGGCTGAAGGCCGACTGGTTGATGGTTTCCGAGCGTACCCAAAGGTACAGAAGGCGACGCAGGCTGCCGAACACGAGACGGCGAAACGGGGAGCGGGTCATACGGAATCTGCTGGCTAGATAAAACGAGCGATTGCTCGGGGCGCTTAGTGTGCAGGATCGGCGGGCTGCCGGCAAAATCTTGTAACTGCTTGATTCGCCGAGCATAGCCTGGACGGCGGGGGTACATGTCTGAGCAAAAGCCAAGTTCAAGACGGCGCGTAACCCAGCAGGGCATCAGCAGACCCGGCGCCAGGACGGCGACGTTGAAGGTAGCCCGGATGCAATCCGGGAGCGGGTGGCTGGTGGAGGATTTTCCCCGGATTGCACCCGGGCTACCCAGTGCAAGGCGCTTGCCTCCTTGGTTGCCGGCTTGCACTGGCCATGGCCGACTCCTTATAGTCCGCCGGCACTTAAACGCCCGGCTTGCTCCTGCACGGGTAGCGAGCAGGGCCTGTTACCGCAATGGTGAAAGGCCATGATTGAAATAAGAAACCTGACCAAGCGTTTTGCGCAACACACCGCAGTCGACAACCTGTCGTTCCGCGTCCAGCAGGGGGAGGTGCTGGGCTTTCTCGGCCCGAACGGTGCCGGCAAGTCCACTACCATGAAGATGTTGACCGGCTTCCTCGCGCCGACCTCGGGCACGGCGAGCATCCTCGGTTTCGACATCCAGCAGGACTGCCTCAAGGCCCAGCGGCAGATCGGCTATCTGCCGGAAGGTGCGCCCTGTTATGAAGACATGACGGTGCGCGCCTTCCTCGAGTTCATCGCCGCGGTGCGTGGCTACCGGGGCGCCGCGAAGCGCGAGCGGGTGGCCAGGGCGGTGGCTCAACTCGAACTCGAGCCCGTCCTCGGCCAGTCCATCGAGACCCTGTCCAAGGGCTTCAAGCGCCGGGTCGGCCTGGCTCAGGCGATCCTGCATGACCCCAAGGTGCTGATCCTCGATGAGCCCACCGACGGCCTCGATCCGAACCAGAAGCATCAGGTGCGCAAGCTGATCCAGAGCCTGGCGCACGACAAGATCGTGATCATCTCCACCCACATCCTCGAGGAGGTCAGCGCGGTCTGTACCCGCGCGGTGGTGATCGCCCAGGGTCGGTTGCTGGCCGATGGCACGCCGCTGGAGCTGGAGAGCCGTTCGCGTTACCACCAGGCGGTTACCCTGGTGGCCGAGCAGGCCCTGGATCGGCAAGCGCTGGCGGCACTGCCGGGGGTTGCCGGGGTGGAGGAGAACACCCGTGAGCACAGCCTCAGTGTGCTGGCCAAACCCGGTGAGGTGATCTTGCCGCAGGTCAACGGGCTGATCGCCGAGCGCGGCTGGAAGGTCAGTGAGCTGAAT
>JBFKAF010000737.1:0-1933 GCA_041621735.1 Pseudomonas sp. | reverse complement strand
GTAAAACCCATGATTATGAGTTGATCGCCGCGCCGCTCGACCTCGAGCTGGTGCCCGGGCATATCACCCCGGCCTGGGGCTACGGCGGGCTGGCGCCGGGTGCGGAGATTCGTGGCCGCCAGGGCGATGTATTGCGCGTGCGTTTTATCAACAAGCTCGAGCAGCAGACCACCATTCATTGGCACGGCATCCGCCTGCCGCTGGAAATGGATGGTGTGCCCTATGTCTCGCAACTGCCGGTGCTGCCGGGCGAGTACTTCGACTATCAGTTCGTTACCCCCGATGCCGGCAGCTTCTGGTATCACCCGCACACCACCAGTGCCGAGCAGCTGGGCCGTGGCCTGGTCGGTCCGCTGGTGATCGAGGAGCGCGAGCCGAGTGGCTTTCGCCATGAGCGCACCCTGAGCCTGAAGAGCTGGCACGTGGATGAGCAGGGCGCGTTCACCGCGTTCAGCGTGCCGCGCGAGGCGGCGCGCGAAGGCACGCGGGGCAGGCTGTCGACTATCAATGGTGAGCATGTACCGAGTTTGTCGCTGCCGGCCGGTCAGGTGGTGCGCCTGCGCTTGATCAATGTCGACAGTACCGTCACCTACCGCCTCAACCTGCCGGGTGCCGAGGCGCGCATCTATGCTCTGGATGGCAACCCGGTTGAGCCGCGGCCACTGGGTAAGGAGTATTGGTTGGGGCCGGGCATGCGTGTGGATCTTGCGCTCAAGGTGCCGGCTGCAGGCACCGAGTTATCCCTGCGCAATGGCCCGCTGCGCCTGGCGACCCTCGCCAGCGTGGCCAGCAACGAGCCGCTCGGCGACTGGCCGGCGGCGCTGCCGGCCAACCCGATTGCCGAGCCGGACCTGGCCAGGGCCGAGACCCTGCGCTTCAACTTCGAGTGGACCGCGGCGCTCTCCGAGAACGTCGAAAACGCGGGTTATCGTTACTGGCAGATCAACGGCCAGGCCTGGAATATCAACGACAAGACCTGTGCGGATCGGCCGCTTGCCACCCTCAAGCAGGGCGGCCACTATATCTTCGTCTTGCGTAACATGGCCCAGTACCTGCACCCGATCCATCTGCACGGCATGACCTTCAAGGTGCTGGATTCGGATCGCCGTAAGATCACCCCGTATTACACCGACACCTATCTGCTGGGCAAGAACGAGACCGCGCGGATTGCCCTGGTGGCCGACAATCCGGGGGTGTGGATGTTTCACTGCCATGTCATCGATCATATGGAGACCGGCCTGATGGCCGCGATTCGGGTCAGCCAATGAGAAAAGCTACTGCGCAAGCCGATAACTGCGTTGGGCGCTATGCGCTTCTCGCCTATCTATCCGATACGTCTGGTCGCTGCGTTCCGTCCGCCTTGCTCTCGGTTCGCTCGCGACGCTTGTTTGTGGGGCTTGAGTAATGCGTCAGCCGAAAATTATCGACAGAAGCCAGGACCAGCACTTTATGCGTGAGGCGTTGGCGTTGGCTACCGAGGGCGCTGTATTGGGTGAGGTGCCGGTTGGCGCAGTGCTGGTGCGCGATGGCGAGATCATCGGGCGCGGCTTCAACTGCCCGATCTCCAGCCATGATCCCAGTGCCCACGCCGAGATGGTGGCGATTCGCGCGGCTGCGCAGGGCCTGGCCAATTACCGCCTGCCTGGCAGCACCCTGTATGTGACGCTGGAGCCATGCAGCATGTGTGCGGGTTTGATCGTGCACGCACGGATTCAGCGGGTGGTGTATGGCGCCACTGAGCCCAAGGCGGGCGTGGTGCTTAGTCGTGGCGAGTTTTTCAGTCAGGACTTTCTCAATCACCGGGTATTGATCGAGGGCGGCGTGTTGGCCGAGGAGTGCGGCGCGGTGTTGAGCGCGTTCTTCAAGGCTCGCCGCGGTCGTTAGGGCGCAGAAGGGCGGCGCGTTACAGCGGCGGCGTGTCTTCCAGTAGCTG
>JBFKAF010000736.1:0-1934 GCA_041621735.1 Pseudomonas sp. | reverse complement strand
CCTGCACCCGCAGGTCGAGCTGTGCTTCGTCGGCCCCGGTCAGGCGATGCCGCCGGCCGATCTGCTCATCCTGCCCGGCTCGAAAAGCGTGCGCGCCGACCTGGCCTTCCTCCGCGAACAGGGCTGGGACACGGCTATCGACAAGCACCTGCGCTACGGCGGCAAGCTGCTGGGCATCTGCGGCGGCCTGCAGATGCTCGGCCAGCGCATCGACGATCCCCATGGTATGGAGGGCCCGGCCGGTAGCAGTGTGGGTCTGGGTCTGCTGGACTTCGCCACCGTGCTGGAGCCCGAGAAGCAGTTGCGCAATGTGCGCGGCCGCCTGTGTCTGGAGAATGCCGAAGTCAGCGGCTACGAGATCCACGCCGGGGTCAGCAGCGGCGCGGGCCTGGAGTGCGCCGCCGTACAGCTGGACGATGGCCGTTGCGATGGCGCGCAGAGCGAGGACGGCCAGGTGCTCGGTACTTATTTGCACGGCCTGTTCGAGTCGCCTGAGGCCTGTAGCGCGCTGCTGCGCTGGGCCGGCCTGCGCGAAGTGCAGAGGGTGGATTACCAGGCCCTGCGCGAGCGCGACATCGAGCGCCTGGCCGATCTGGTCGAGGCGCATCTGGATACCGGGAAGTTGAGAGCGCTGTGTGGTCTGTAGGGTGGATGCCGTGTTTTACATCCACCTTGGCGGCGTTATCACCGGAATGGTGGATCGGTGGAGCGTGATCCACCCTACGTTGGCCCGAACCCTGGAAGAGTCGAAATATGCTTGAACTGATTTTGGGCGGCGCCCGCTCCGGCAAGAGCCGTCTGGCCGAGCAACGGGCCGCCGACAGCGCTTTGCCGGTGACCTACATCGCCACCAGTCAGGCGCTGGACGGCGAGATGAACACACGCATTCAACATCACCGCGAGCGGCGTCCGGCGCACTGGGCCCTGGTCGAAGAGCCGCTGGAATTGGCCCGGGTGCTGGGCGAACAGGCGGCGCAGGACAAGTGCCTGCTGGTCGATTGCCTGACCCTGTGGCTGACCAACCTGCTGATGCTGGACGACCCGGCGCGCCTGGGCGCAGAGCGCGAGGCGCTGTTGGCGTGCCTGGATGAGCTGCCGGGGCGAATCATTCTGGTGAGTAACGAGACCGGCCTGGGCGTGGTGCCGCTGGGCGAGCTGACCCGGCGTTATGTCGACGAAGCCGGCTGGTTGCATCAGGCCCTGGCCGAGCATTGCCAGCGGGTGATCTTCACCGTGGCCGGGCTGCCGATGGTCTTGAAGGGGGAGGGGTTATGAAGCATCCATGGTGGCTGGCCGGCGCCAAGCCGGTGGATCAGCAGGTGCAGGCCAAGGCCGTGGCGCGTCAACGGCAACTGACCAAGCCGGCCGGCTCGCTCGGCCAGCTGGAACAACTGGCGATCCAGTTGGCCGGCCTGCAAGGCCGCGAGCGGCCGAGCAGCGAACGGCTGTGGATCAGCATTTTCGCCGGCGATCATGGCGTGGTCGCCGAAGGCGTGTCGGCCTTCCCGCAGGCCGTCACCGGGCAGATGCTGGCCAACTTCGTCGGCGGCGGCGCGGCGATCAGCGTGCTGGCGCGGCAGCTGGGCGCCAGCCTGGAGGTGATCGACCTCGGCACTGCAGTGCCGACGCCGCCGCTGCCGGGCGTGCGTCTGCTGCAGATCGGCGCCGGCACGCAGAACCTCGCCCGGGGCCCGGCGATGAGCCCGCAGCAGGCCGGCGTGGCCTTGCAGGCGGGGCGCGACAGCGTGCTGCGCGCCCAGCAGGCCGCTAGCGAACTGTTTATCGGCGGCGAGATGGGCATCGGCAACAGCACCGCCGCCAGCGCCCTGGCCTGCGCCCTGTTGAACCAGTCGGCGAGCGCCCTGGTCGGCCCCGGTACCGGGCTGGATGCCGCGGGGGTGGCGCACAAGGCGGCGGTGATCGAGCGCGCCCTG
>JBFKAF010000735.1:0-1934 GCA_041621735.1 Pseudomonas sp. | reverse complement strand
CAGGGTCAGGGTGACGATGGCGCACCAGTAGGCATCGCGCAGGAACGGCCACAGCGGCCCCTCGCGTACCGCCTCGAACTGCGCCAGGCCGTAGTAGACCAGAAACAGCTGCACCAGCAGCGGCGTGCCGCGAAAGAAGAAGATGTAGGCATAGGGCACGGCGCGCAGCCACCAGTGTCGCGAAGAACGGGCGATGCCCAGGGGGATGGCCAGGATCAGCCCGGCGATCACCGCGATGCCAACCAGCTCCAGGGTCAGCCAGGCGCCTTCGGCGATGCGCGGCAGCCACTTGATAATCAACTCCCAGTTCATGCGGCGGCCCTCACGAAACCACGGCCGGCGCGCTTCTCAAGGAAGTACAGGCCACACATAGCGACGATGGTCAGGCTCAGATAGATGAACGCGGCCACCAGATAGAAGGTGAACGGTTCCTTGCTCGAGGTCACGGCGATCTGCGAACGACGCATGATTTCCTCCAGGCCGATCACCGAGATCAGCGCGGTGTCCTTCATCAGGATCATGAACAGGTTGCCCAGCCCCGGCAGGGCGATGCGCCACATCTGCGGCAGGATCAGGCGCCAGAGGATTCTCGGCTTGGACATTCCCAGCGCCTGACCGGCTTCGCGGTGACCCTTGGGGATGGCAAGGATGGCGCCGCGAAACACCTCGGTGGCGTAGGCGCCGAAACACAGGCCGAGGGCGATGGTGCCAGCGGCGAAGGCGCTGAGTTCCAGCTGCGGATGGCCAATCCACTCGCCCAGGCTGCGCAGCAGGCTGACCGTGCCGAAGTAGATCAGCAGTACCCAGAGCAACTCGGGCACCCCGCGCACCAGGGTGGAATAACCGCCGCCCAGCCACTGCAGCGGTTTGTAGGGCGATGTTTTAGCCAGGGCGCCGAGCAGCCCGAGGATCAACCCCAGGGACAGCGCCGACAGCGCCAGTTTGATGGTCATCAGGGCGCCGGCGGCCAACGCCGGGCCGAATCCGTAGAGATCGAGAGTCATAGTTCGAACCACCGCAAGGGCTGGCGCGAGCCCGGCGGCCACCGTGGTCAGTTCAATCGACTAACCGTACAGCCATCCGGGCACCACGCCAGCGGGGACGATCAGTAGATGCTGAAGGGAAAGTACTTGTCGTTGATCTGCTTGTAGGTGCCGTCGGCAACCACGGCCTTGAGTGCGCTATTCAGCTTGTCGCGCAGCGGATCGTTCTTGCGCACGGCGATGCCGATCTTGTCGTTGTCGAACACCGGTTCGCCCTTGAACTCGAAGGGCGAGCCGGCGTCGCTCTTCAGCCACTCCCAGTTGACGAAGGTGTCGGCCAGCACGCCATCGAGGCGCCCCGAGGTCAGGTCGAGGTAGGCGTTTTCCTGAGTGTCGTAGAGTTTGATGTCGACCACCCCGTCCAGGTTGTCTTCCAGCCAGGTGCCGGCGATGGTCGCGCGCTGGGCGCCAATCACCTTGCCTTTCAGGCTGGCCTTGTCGGTCTTGAAATCGCCGCCCCTGGGCGCGATGAATTGCAGTTTGTTGGTGTAGTACGGCGCGGTGAAATCGACCGCTTGCTGACGCTCTTCGGTGATCGACATCGAGGCCACCAGGAAGTCGAACTTCTTGGCGTTCAGGGCCGGAATGATGCCGTCCCAGTCGGAGGTGACCACCTCGCACTCGGCCTGCATCTTGGCACACAGAGCCTGGGCGATTTCCACGTCGAAACCGCCGACCTGACCGTCAGCGGCGATCAGATTGAACGGCGGGTAAGCGCCTTCGGTGCCGATCTTCAACTTGTCGGCGGCGGTCACGCTACTGGCGAAGACCAGGGTGGCGGCGGTGGTCAGCAAGATTTTCTTGTAGTTGTACATGCGATGACGCTCCGTTAGTGATTACTGGACATGAATTGCTTGCAACGCGCCGACAGCGGGTTATCGAACACCTGCT
>JBFKAF010000734.1:0-1942 GCA_041621735.1 Pseudomonas sp. | reverse complement strand
TGCCGGTGGCCGATTGTGCGGTTACCGCCACCAGCTTCGACGTCTACACCGGCGAAGCCATGGCCATGGGCGAACGTACTCCCCTGGCCCTGCTCGACGCTCCGGCGTCCGGGCGTATGGCCATCGGCGAGACCCTGACCAACATCGCGGCCTCGCGCATCGAGAATATTTCCGACATCAAGCTGTCCGCCAACTGGATGGCTGCGGCCGGTCATCCGGGTGAAGACGCGCGCCTGTACGACACGGTCAAGGCCGTCGGCATGCAGTTATGTCCCGAGCTGGGCATCACCATTCCGGTGGGCAAGGACTCGATGTCGATGAAGACCCGCTGGCAGGAGGAGGGTGCGGAGAAGAGCGTCACCTCGCCGCTGTCGTTGATCGTTACCGGCTTCGCCCCAGTCAGCGATGTACGCAAGACCCTGACCCCGCAGTTGCGCATGGACAAGGGCGTGACCGACCTGATCCTGATCGATCTGGGTCGTGGGCAGAACCGCATGGGGGCCTCGATTCTCGCTCAGGTGCACGGCAAGCTCGGCCGGCAGGCGCCGGATGTCGACGACGCCGAAGACCTCAAGGCGTTTTTCGCGGTGATCCAGGGCCTGAATGCCGACGGTTACCTGCTGGCTTACCACGACCGCTCCGACGGCGGCATGCTGGTCAGTGCGCTGGAAATGGCCTTCGCCGGGCACTGCGGTCTGAATCTGTACCTCGACTCGCTGGCCGACAACAGCGAAGAGCTGGCCGCGGTGTTGTTCAACGAAGAACTGGGTGCGGTGATTCAGGTGCATCAGGATGCCACGCCCGAGGTGTTGGCGCAGTTCAGCGCCGCCGGCCTGGGTGACTGCGTGGCGGTGATCGGTCAGCCGGTGAACAACGATGAGGTGGCGATCAGCTTCAACGGCCAACCGGTATTCGCCGGCCAGCGCCGTCTGTTGCAGCGCCAGTGGGCGGAAACCAGCTACCAGATCCAGCGCCTGCGCGATAACGCCCAGTGTGCCGATCAGGAGTTCGACGCCCTGCTGGAAGAGGATAATCCTGGCTTGAATATCAAGCTTGGCTTCGACGTCAACGATGACATCGCCGCGCCGTACATCAAGAAAGGCCTGCGCCCACAAATCGCCGTACTGCGCGAGCAGGGGGTCAACGGCCAGGTGGAAATGGCAGCGGCCTTCGATCGCGCCGGTTTCAACGCGGTCGACGTGCACATGAGCGATATTCTCGCCGGTCGCGTCGATCTGGATGCGTTCAAGGGGCTGGTAGCCTGCGGCGGCTTCTCCTATGGCGACGTGCTCGGTGCGGGCGAAGGGTGGGCCAAGTCGATCCTGTTCAATAACCGCGCGCGGGATGCCTTTAGCGCCTTCTTCGAACGCAATGACAGCTTCAGTCTGGGCGTGTGCAACGGTTGCCAGATGCTCTCCAACCTGCATGAGCTGATTCCTGGCAGTGAATTCTGGCCGCATTTCGTGCGTAACCGCTCGGAGCAATTCGAGGCGCGCGTGGCCATGGTTCAGGTGCAGGAGTCGGCGTCGATCTTCCTGCAAGGCATGGCCGGCTCGCGTATGCCGATCGCCATCGCCCACGGCGAAGGGCATGCCGAGTTCGAGAGCGAGGAGGCCTTGCTTGAGGCCGATCTGTCCGGCTGCGTGGCTATGCGCTTCACCGATAACCACGGCAAGGTCACCGAGACCTACCCGGCGAACCCGAACGGTTCGCCGCGCGGGATTACCGGTCTGACCAGTCGCGATGGCCGGGTGACCATCATGATGCCGCACCCGGAGCGGGTGTTCCGCGCCGTGCAGAACTCCTGGCGCCCCGAGGAGTGGCAGGAAGATGCCGGCTGGCTGCGCATGTTCCGTAACGCCCGCGTGTGGGTGGATTGATCCTCGCGGCGCGCGCTCATGTTCGATGAGTGCGCGCCGATTCTCCCCGAGGTTCGCCGGGT
>JBFKAF010000733.1:0-1945 GCA_041621735.1 Pseudomonas sp. | reverse complement strand
GCCTCGCGGTTGTGCGAGGGCGACACCACCGGCAGCCAGTCGCCCTTGTCCCAGCGGGTGCGCCGGCCCAGGTGGGTCAGCTGGATCATCACCGCGGCGCCGTGCTCGTGGCACTCATCGGTGAGGTCTTTCATCCAGCCGACCACCTCATCCTTGTAAGCGAGGATGTTGTTGAACACCGGCGGACTGTCCCGCGACACCGCCGCCGAGCCGGCGGTCATGGTCAGGGCCACCCCGGCCTTGGCGCGCTCGACGTGGTAGGCGCGATACAGCGCCTTGGGCATGCCGTCCTCGGGGTAAGCCGGCTCATGCGAGGTGGTGATGATGCGGTTGCGCAGGGTCAGGTGCTTGAGCTGGTAGGGCTGCAGCAACGGGTCATTCGACATGGTCAGGGCTCCACGTGGACGGGGACGTGAGTGTGTATTTACCTAAAATGTACACTGGTGTCTAGTGGATATACCTGACTGTACATTGATCGTCCGCTGCGACTGTCGCTATTGATGGGGCTCTGTCGTAAGCAGGTATCCCCCACGCGCACCGGACCTGGCCAGGCGCTGCCAGGTTGCCCGGGACGAGTGTGGAGTTGAGGAAATGTACAGCCCTGTCATTTTTATCGACGCTTGCGGACATTCGGATTGTGCGAGGTCAGCTCGCTGGCTACCATCGGCCCATGAACGAGCCCAAGAAATCGAGTGATAGCGGCTGGCGTGGATCGGCCGAGGTCTGGCTGCATGCGGCTTATGACAGCCTCATCGAGTCGGGCGTCGAGTCCGTGCGCATCCTGCCGCTGGCGAAGAAGCTGAACCTGTCGAGAACCAGCTTCTACTGGTTCTTCACCGATCGCGAAGAGCTGCTGGCGGCGCTGATCGAGCGCTGGCGCGACAAGAACAGCGGCAATCTGATTCGCCAGAGCGAGGCCTACGCGGAAAGCATCGCCGAGGCCATTCTCAACGTATTCGACTGCTGGCTGAACCCCGCGCTGTTCGATTCGCAGTTCGAGTTCGCCTTGCGCAGTTGGGCGCTGCAGGAGCCCCGGGTGGCGGCGCAAATCGAGCTCGCCGACACGGCGCGGTTGGCGGCACTGGCGGCTATGTTCAGCCGCTTCGGCTACGAGGGCATGGCGGCCGATGTGCGGGCTCGGTCGATGTACCTGACCCAGATCGGCTACATCAGCATGAATACCCGCGAGGATCTGCCGACGCGTATGCAGCGCATCCCCGAGTACGTGATGATCTTTACCGGCCAGGCGCCAGAACCCCGTGAACTCCAGCGTTTCTATGCTCGTCACGGCTATGCGGTGCAAGAGCCGACGCCGGCAAACCATTCAGCCTAGTGTCGGGTCAATCATGAAATGGCGGATCATCGTAGGGTGGGTTAGGCGCATGCTACCGATAGCGATGAGCCTGCAAGATCCGTTGCGCCGTAACCCACCATCGGCGCGACGCAGGCCTATCGCCTGGTGGGTTACGCGGCGCGCCACGATGGCGGTGCCTGATCATTATGAGCTTGGCGCCGCTAACCCACCCGGGATCGCGGTACATGGCTAAGACCGCGATTAACAGGCATTTAAATGTTGTCGTGACACTAACAGGGGGCTTGTATGTCGAGTGAACAGACGGTCGGCATCATCGGCGGAGGCGGTTGGCTGGGCCGTGCCATCGGCAGCGCTATGCTCGAACGCGGCGTGCTGCAGCCGGCGTCCTTGATGCTTTCCAGTCGCGGCGGTGGCGTCAGCGGTTTCGATGCCTGGCCGGCAGTGCGGATGACCCGGGACAATCGCCAGCTGGCGCAGCAGGCCGAGGTCATAGTGCTGTCGGTGCGTCCCGAACAGTTCGCCGATGTGTCTATTGAGGCGGCCGGCAAGCTGGTCATCTCCTTTATGGCCGGGGTCTCGCTCGACACCCTGAGCGCGCGTACCGGCAGCCGGCGCATCATCCGCGCCATG
>JBFKAF010000732.1:0-1950 GCA_041621735.1 Pseudomonas sp. | reverse complement strand
TCCGAGTCGAGACATGCTTGGGAGTATGCCGCAAAGTGGCTTGCGCGCGATGCAGTGACGCACTGCTAGGATGAAAAACGGGCGCCAATCAGTGGATCGAGCGCCCGGATTAGCGCGCTGAACTCAGACGAAGCAGAGGGTCAGCGGCTCGGCGACATAGGCCGGTTTTTCCTGGCCTTCGATCTCCAGTACTGCCTTGGCTTTCAGCAACCATTGGCCGGGGTTCTTCTCGCTGGCATCGGTCAGGGTGACGACCAGGCGAACCTTGGAGTCGACCTTGACCGGCTGAATGAAGCGCACGCTGTCGAGGCCGTAGTTGATCGCCATTTTCAGGCCTTGCGGCGTGATCATGATGTCTTCCATCAGCATCGGCAGCAGCGACAGTGAAAGAAAGCCGTGGGCGATGGTGCTGCCGAATGGGGTGTGTTTGGCTTTTTCCGGATCGACGTGGATGAACTGGTGGTCGCCGGTACACTCGGCGAACTGGTTGATCCGCTGCTGGTCGATGGTCAACCAGTCGGAGCGTCCGAGCTCCTTGCCTACATAGTCGTTGAGTTGTGTGACGGGTACTGACGGCATAGTTACTCCTTGAGGAGGCGGGGTTTGTTGTGTGTTGTGGCAAACCGCTCTGGCCGTAGATCACCACGGGCTGGACGTGCGGTCAAGCCTGCAGCACCCGGCTGAATGATGGGTTATATGGCGCTGCTGGGGGCGCCCGCTCGCTCATGCGCGGCTGGCGGTTGCGGCTGTTGTGTCCCGCTGTTTAGTCAGCGCGCGGCTGGCCTGCTTATAATGGCGCTGCCTCGCCGAGGCGTCTGGGGCTGGCTTGAGCGGTCGCCGTAATGCTCGTGGTTACCTGATTCGGAGATTTCTATGCTGCTTCGTGGGCTGTCCTGGCTGGTGCTGTGCCAATTGCTCGGCACCGCGCTGAATGTGTTGCTGCTGCCGATGCTGCCGGGTCCCATCATTGGCATGCTGCTGTTGTTCGCTTTTCTGCTGCTGCGGGGCGAGGTCGGCGAGCCGCTGCATCTGGCTGCCAGCAGCCTGCTCAAGTACCTGCCGTTGCTGTTGGTGCCGCCGGCCGTGGGCGTGATGGTCTACGCCGAGGCAATAGTCGCGGACTTCTGGGCGGTGGTCGGGGCGCTGCTGTTGTCGCTGGTGCTGTCGGTGATTTTCGCCGGCTGGATGATGCAGAAACTCATCGAGCGGCAACAGCGCCGGCAGGAGAAGGCATGAACCTCGATTGGTACGCCGCCTGGCAAGCCGTGACCCACCACCCGCTGTTTGGTGCCGGGGTCACCCTGGGCGCCTATCAGCTGGGTGTTGCCGCCTACGAGAAAAGCCGCTGGGTGTTCTTGCAGCCGGTGCTGCTGTCGATGTTGCTGGTGATTGGCGTGCTGCTGCTGTGTGGCCTGAGCTTTGCCGATTACAAGGTCAGCGCCGAAATTCTCACCCTGTTGCTCGGCCCGGCCACTGTGGCCTTGGCGGTGCCGCTGTTTCTCAATCTGCGCAGGATTCGCCAGCTGTTCTGGCCGACCGTGCTGACGCTGTTGCTCGCCGGGGTGGTGGCCACTGTGCTGGGCGTGGCCTTCGCCTGGAGCTTCGGCGCCGAGCGGATCATGCTGATGAGCATGGCGCCCAAGTCGGTGACCTCGCCGATCGCCATGCTGGTGGCCAGCCAGATAGGCGGCATCGCTGCCCTGGCGGCAGTGTTCGTGATGATCACCGGGGTGGTCGGGGCGATACTCGGTCCATCCTTGCTGCGCCGTTGCGGGGTGCATCACCATGCCGCGATGGGCATGGCCTTGGGCATGACCGCCCATGCGGTGGGCACCGCCCGGGCGATGCAGGAAAGTGAAGAGTGCGGCGCCTTCGCCGCGTTGGCGATGAGCCTGATGGGCATGGTCACGGCGGTGCTGCTGCCGTTGGCGATTGTCCTGTTGACCTGAG
>JBFKAF010000731.1:0-1953 GCA_041621735.1 Pseudomonas sp. | reverse complement strand
TCACGCGCCAGCAACTCCAGGTTGAGCGCCGCGTAGTCGCCGCCGACCGGGTCGAGAATCACATCGAAGGGGCCGAAATCGCGCAGGCTCTGCAGCTTGTCATCGCCCCTCAGTACGCCACCCTGAGCGCCCAGACTTTCGCAGTAAGCCAGGCGTTCGGCCGAGCCGACACTGACCCAGCACGGGCTACCGAAGGCCTTGCACAGCTGGATCGCCGCCGAGCCCACGCCACTGGCACCGGCATGCAGCAACACCTTCTCGCCCGGTTTCAGGCCCGCCAACTGAAACAGATTGAGCCAGGCGGTGGCATAGACTTCCGGCAACCCCGCCGCCTCCTGCAACGACACGCCTTCCGGCACCGGCAAGGCATGCCGCGCATCGATCACCACCTCTTCGGCCATGCCGCCGCCGGACAACAATGCACAGACCCGGTCGCCGATTTTCCAGTCGCAGCCGGCGCCGACTTCACTGACGATACCCGCACATTCGAGACCGAGTACCTCGCTGGCGCCAGGCGGCGGTGGATACAGCCCGGCACACTGCAACAGGTCGGCGCGATTCAACCCTGCGGCCGCCACGCGAATGCGAATTTCCCCTACATCACAGGCCGGGGCAGGTTGCTCTGCCCACTCCACGCGCCCGTCAACGCCTTGCAATGCCTTCACGCTGCCTCCATAGTGCATTTATACGGGCCCGGCGCTGATCGCCGGGCTTTTGCATTGCGCCGATGGAACCTGGCGCCCTTAAAGACGGCCTAATATGCGTTATCAATTGCCCCCGCGTCGACTCAGCATGAAGCGTTCTCTGTTCAGTGCCACCCTCGCCCTGGCCATCGGTCTCAGTGCACTGCCACTGGCCGCAAAGACCAGCACCAGCGATACCTGGGAGTACCTGCAGCCGAGTCGCGAGCAGGTCATCGCCAGCCTGAATGTCGTGGAGCTGCTCAAGCGCCACCATTACAGCAAGCCGCCACTGAATGACGAACGCTCGGCGAAGATCTACGAGGGCTACCTGAAGTTCCTCGATCCGTCGCGCAGCTATTTCACCGCGACTGATATCGCCGAATTCGACCAGTGGCGCACGAAGTTCGACGACCTCCTCAAGAGTGGCAACCTGGAACCCGGCTTCGCCATCTACAAGCGCCATCTGGACCGCTTGCAGGGCCGCCTGCAGTTTGCCCTGAAGATGCTCGAAAAAGGCGTCGATACCATCGACTTCAGCGTCGACGAAAGCCTGTTGATCGACCGCGAGAAGGCCCCCTGGGTCAAGGACCTCGCCGAGCTGGATGACCTCTGGCGCAAGCGCGTGAAAGATGAAGTGCTGCGCTTGAAAATCGCCGGCAAAGAGCCGAAAGCCATTCAGGAGCTGCTGACCAAGCGCTACCAGAGCCAGCTGGCTCGCCTGCAGCAAACCCGCGGCGAGGACGTGTTCCAGGCCTATATCAATGCCTTTGCCATGACCTACGACCCGCACACCACCTACCTCTCCCCGGACAACGCGGAGAACTTCGATATCAATATGAGTCTGTCGCTGGAAGGCATTGGCGCAGTGCTGCAAAGCGATAACGAGTACGTCAAGGTGGTGCGTCTGGTGCCCGCTGGGCCGGCCGAGAAGAGCAAGCAAATCGCCCCGACGGACAAAATCATCGGCGTCGCCCAGGGCGACGACGAGATGGTCGACGTGATCGGCTGGCGTCTCGACGAGGTGGTCAAACTGATCCGCGGCCCGAAAGGCTCGAAAGTGCGCCTGGAAGTGATTCCGGCAAGCAATGCACCGAACGACCAGACCAGCAAGATCGTCAACATCACCCGCGAGTCGGTGAAACTGGAAGAACAAGCGGCGAAGTCCTCGGTACTCAAGCTCGAGCACGAAGGCCGTGACTACAAGCTGGGCATCATCGAAATCCCGGCCTTCTACCTGGACTTCAAGGCCTTCCGTGCCGGCGATCCGGAT
>JBFKAF010000730.1:0-1954 GCA_041621735.1 Pseudomonas sp. | reverse complement strand
GCGCTCCTGCAGCAGCGAGGAATACTCGTTGATCCTCCAGATCAGCCCGTCGCGTACGGTGATCGCCTCGCTGGTGCGAAAAGATGCCAAGCCTGCGCCGCCGTGCAGGGTGATACGGTACTGGATAAAGGCGGTGTGACCGTCGATGCGGATGCGGTCGGTATGCTCAAGCAGCTCGTTCGGCCGTCGCGGCATGCAGCCCTGCACATAATCGCGCAGTTCAGCCAGACGCATGCAACGGTTGAGGAAGAAGTCGTGGTACTCGATATCCGGATGGTAGAGCGCCATCACCGCATCCAGGTCACGCTGCCTCCAGCTGTAGTGGTAATGCAGCACCGTGTCGCGGGTGTGTTCGGTCTGCTCCGGACCATCCGCCAGTTCGTCGTCGGACATCTCAGGCTCGATTCTCTGAAGGGGTACAGCTTGCCCGACTCGCCGCGCCCGCTCAATCCCGACATGGCAACGGCCAGAGCCAGGGGCCAGAGGGCGGAGCCGCCGAAACAGGCGCGACTGGGGTGCGCGCACGTGGCCGTTACCCCAGCCGTCCTGCGCGACTCATAGCTACACCCATATAGCCGCGCACGCGAACCGCTGGGTTAAGATGCCGGCCTCTCCGGTGACGAGCTGTTCCCCCGGATTTTTTGGCCAACAGCGGACCCGCATGATCGAGCGTCAACGCCTCAAACAGATCCTCAGCCTCGGCCTACCAATCATCGGCGGCATGCTCAGCCAGAGCCTGCTCAACCTGGTCGACGCGGCCATGGTCGGTCATCTCGGCGAAACCTCCCTGGCCGGCGTGGGCATCGGCAGCTATGCCAATTTCATGGCCATCGCCCTGGTCATGGGCCTCGGCGCCGGGGTCCAGGCCCTGGTCGCGCGCCGACGCGGCGAAGGCCGTGCGGATGAAATCGCCGCGCCGCTGAATGCCGGGTTGTTGATCGCCCTGTGCCTGGCCCTGCCATTGATGCTGCTGTGTTGGAGCTTCGCCCGGCCGATCATCGCGCTGCTCACCACGGACGCAGCGGTGCGGCAGATCGGCGGCGAGTATTTCGAATGGCGGGTGCTGGCGGTATTCGCGGTGGGGATGAACTTCGCCTTTCGCGGCTACTGGAACGGCAGTCATCGCTCCGGGGTGTATATGCGCACCCTGGTGATCATGCATGTGACCAACGTGCTGATCAGCTACTCGCTGATCCATGGCTTGTTCGGCCTGCCACGCATGGGCGCGCCGGGCTCCGGCCTGGGCACCACCCTGGCGCTGTACCTCGGCTCGGCGATCTATGCCGTACAGACCTGGCGCAGCGCCAACCATCAAGGCTTCCTCAGCCGCTGGCCCAGCCGTGACGAAGTCAGCCGCATGCTGCGCCTGTCGCTGCCCAACTCGGTACAGCAGTTCTTCTTCGCCACCGGGATCACCGCGCTGTTCTGGATCATCGGCCAGGTCGGCACCGCCGAGCTGGCGGTAGCCCACGTGCTGATCAACCTGGCGTTGTTCCTGATTCTGCCGGCCATCGGCCTGGGTATGGCCGCCACCACGCTGGTCAGCCAGAGCCTGGGCGCCGAGGACTTCGACAGCGCCCACCGCTGGGGCTGGGAGGTAGTCAAGGTCGCGGCCATCGGCCTGGCGCTGCTGGGTGCGCCGTTCTGGTTGGTTCCCGAGCTGATCCTGCGGCTGTTCGTCAGCGACCCGGCGCTGATCGAGTTGGGCAGCTGGCCGCTGCGCCTGACCGGCCTGGGCATGGTTATCGACGCCACCGCGCTGGTACTGACCCAGGCACTGCTGGGGGCCGGCGCCAACCGCACGGTGATGGCCGTCAGCCTGGGCAACCAGTGGCTGTTCTTCCTGCCCCTGGCCTACCTGCTCGGCCCGGTGCTGGGTCATGGCCTGCTGGCGATCTGGAGTCTGCAGATACTCCAGCGAGGCCTGGCCTCGACCATCTTTGCGGTGATGTGG
>JBFKAF010000729.1:0-1954 GCA_041621735.1 Pseudomonas sp. | reverse complement strand
GGCTCGAATCATCCAGGCCGGCCGCAGGTGCGGCCGGTGCGGCAGGATGAAGCGCATGGGTTTGACGATATGCGGCGCCTTGGCCAGGAGGACTTCGCGTTCGGCCAGGGCTTCGCGTACCAGGCGGAATTCGTAGTGCTCCAGGTAGCGCAGGCCGCCATGGATCAGTTTGCTGCTGGCCGATGAGGTGTGTTCGGCCAGGTCGTCCTTTTCACAAAGGAACACTGACAAACCGCGACCGGCCGCGTCGGCGGCGATCCCGGCACCATTGATGCCGCCACCTACGACCGCCAGGTCATAGACTTCGGCGAGAGGGGCATTGTGGTTGGGGCGAGTAGGCATGGCGGCACCGGTATAGTCGAAATCGAACTTGGTTATGTTCACTTTCGAACATATGCTAGTCGAATACGCACGGCCTCGCCACCCCGGTGCGAAAATTCACGCCGAATGGTGGTACGCGTCGGAGGAGCCGTGGAGGTGGGTTAGACCACGTCCAGGTGGATTTTATTTTCGGCGAGCAGGCGAACGATCGTTGCGGCGGGCATGGCGTCGCTAAATACGCGGTCGACCAGGGTTATCGAGCCCAGGCGCACCACGGCATTGCGGCCGAATTTGCTTGAGTCGGCCGCGAGAAAGGCTTGTCGGGCGTTGCCGATGATCGCTTGCGAGACGCGGACTTCCTGGTAGTCGAAGTCGAGCAGGCTGCCGTCTTCGTCAATCCCGCTGATGCCGACCAGGGCGTAATCGACCTTGAACTGCTGAATGAAATCCACAGCCGCCTGGCCGACTATGCCGCCGTCGCTGCGCACCGTGCCGCCTGCCACCAGGACCTCGAAATCCGCCTTGGCGCTGAGCTGGGCGGCAACGTGCAGGTTGTTGGTGATGATCTTCAGGCCTTTGTGGTTCAGCAGTTCGCGGGCAATGGCCTCGGTGGTGGTGCCAATGTTGATGAACAGCGAGGCGTGATCGGGTATGTGCGCGGCTATGGCTTGGGCGATGCGTTGCTTCTCGTCACGCATCTGCCCGGCGCGCATGGCGTAGGCGGTGTTCTGCGTGCTTGAGGCTTCGCTCGCAGCGCCGCCGTGGGTGCGGCGCAACAGGCCTTGCTCGGCTAATTGATTGATGTCGCGGCGGATGGTCTGCGGGGTGACGCCGAAGGCTTGAACCAGTTCGTCGATACTGACGTAGCCGCGCTCACGGGCGAGTTCGAGGATGTCGTGTTGGCGCGGCGCGAGGGTCATGGGCGGGGTCCTTGTGTTGCGCGGCAGTATACAGCTTGGCGGAAATTTACCGGACCTGCTGGCGTGCTGTTGGCGGCAGGCGTGACAAGCCACTTGCCGCCAAGGCACTTTAGCGCAGCCCCAACCCTCACTGGGTTAGCCACACGGGCCGCTAGCCGGTCATGCACCTCCGCGTCCGGCTTGTCTGGGCTGTATGCATCACGTTTTCATGCGGTCGTTACGGCTGGGTGCTGTCTATCACGCCTTTTTCGGCTAAGGTACGCGGACTTTAGTCCGAGTGTTTTCACAATCGAACATGACGCCTGCTATCGATTTGCTGAAAAAAGCCAAGGCTGTGTATCAGGTGCACAGCTACAGCCATGACCCCAAGGCGGCTTCATACGGTCTGGAAGCCGCAGACAAGCTCCAGCTGGAACCGGCGCTGGTGTTCAAGACCTTGCTGGCGAGCAGTGAGAAAGGCGAGCTGTTGGTGGCTGTGGTGCCGGTCGTCGGCAGCCTCGACTTGAAAGCGCTGGCTCATGCCGCCGGAACGAAGAAGGCCGACATGGCCGATCCGCAGGTGGCGCAACGTGCCACCGGTTACCTGCTCGGTGGGATCAGCCCGTTAGGGCAAAAGAAGCGCTTGCGTACCTTCATCGACGACTCCGCTCTGCGCTATCCGAGTATTTTCGTCAGTGCCGGGCGACGCGGGTTGGAGGTAGAGCTGGCGGCCG
>JBFKAF010000728.1:0-1963 GCA_041621735.1 Pseudomonas sp. | reverse complement strand
GGCACTCGGTTGGATGCGCAGATGCAGCGAGTCGTTGTGCAGCGCTTGCGGTACGTCGGATAGCCGGTCCGCTGCCAGTTGATCGAGCTGCAGGTCGGCGGCCAGTCGTTCGGCGAACCATTGGCCCTGCTCGCCGCGCGCGGCGATGTTGAAGTTACCTTGTAGCTGGCCGATGCCGGGAATGGCCCAGGGGGCAGGCAGCGTGGCGGCGGCATCGAGCTGCCCGTTGGCCTGGTACAACCGTTGCAGCGTCAGGCCGCCAGGCGGTAGCTGGAATTGCCAGTTCGCCGCCAGTTGCGCAGCGCCTGGCAGGTTGGGCAGTTGTAGGCCGGGTGCTAACGCCCAAACGCTTAACCAGCTGTGCAGGGCCGCGGCTTCGCTCAGCTCGGGGGCCGACAGCTTGCCGCGCCAGAGCTGCCCGTCGGGGCTGTTAATCAGACTGCTGTGCAGGCTCAGTTGCGGGCGCTGGTTGACCGTCAGGTCCAGCTCAAGCGACGCCTCATCGGCTGTACCCTGCAATAGTGCTAACCAGGCCAGGTGCTGTGCGTCGTGCTGGAGATTGAGTCGCAGCTCCAGTGTCAGGGGCGATCGTTCTTGTCGAAGTGCCTGCAGGTCGCCCAGGAGTGTGCAGCGTCCGCTTGCGCAGGGCAGTTCAGCAGAAAACTCGTCGATGCGCAGGCTAAGCGGCAGCCAGGGCAGTGCGCTGGCGAGTGCTTGTAGGTCCAGCTGTGTGTTGCTTGGCTGCGTCTCTACAGGCTGTGTGACCGGTTGCCAGGCCAGTAGCAGTCGGCCCAGTTGAATATCCTGCCAGAAGGGTGGGGCGAGGCTGAATGAGCGCCAGGCCAGGCGCAGTTGCTCGGCCTGCACCAGCAGGCTGCCGCTGTGGTCCTGTTGCCGCAGGGTGAGGTGCGCCAGGGTAATACCTTCGAGCGACAGGCTGGGCCCCTGCCAGTCGAACTGCTGGACAGCGTAACGCTCCAGCAAACGCGACCAGCTGAGGTAGGCGTAGCCACTCAATAACAACAGCAGAGCGAACGCGCTGATGATTCGCAGCCAGGCGCGTCGGCTGATCATGGGCACAAATCCGTAGTCCTTTAGGCTGAAGGCATGCTGTCGCTGGACGTTAACTCATGTGTCTCTGGCTGCCAATCATGGTGTGAACGTGTTTGTGTATTTACATCATTTTGTACTAGTATTGTTGTAAATGAAGCAAGAGGTCGGGGGTTATGAGTGCACTTGTTCGACCGGTAGTCGATGCCGATGCGGTATTGGCCAAAGCCTTGCTCAGCACCCGCGAGCAGTTGGGGCTGACGCAGCAGGAGTTAGCCGACATCGTCGGTGTCCATCGCACGGCGATTAACCGTTGGGCCGACAGTGGCCTGCGTCCGCAAAGCAAAACCGGTGAGCTGGCGCTGTTGCTGATTCGGGCTTACCGCGCGTTGTTCGCCCTGTTCGGTGGCAACTTGCAGGACATGCAGCATTTTTTGCGCACCGAAAACCGCCACCTGGCCGGCGTGCCTCTGGTCTTGATGGGACAGGTGCAGGGGCTGGTGCGGGTAGTGGAATATCTCGATGCGATCCGCGGCAAGGCCTGACAGATGATGAAAAGCGACTGCGTATCGGCGCTGCGTTCTGTGAGCCGAAGCAGGTTCAAATGGGTCGGGACGGGTTGGGTTGTCGCGGGCCAATAACAATAAGGAACAGCCGCCATGGAAATCTGGCAAGAGTGTCGCGGAGTCGAACAGGTCAAGCCCATACGCGGACGCCTGGTGCGCCTGGTCGAGAGTCAGGAGCAAGTCGCCACCTTACAGCTGGTGGATAGTCTCGCCGAACAGGCGCTGTTGGAAGAGCTGCTGGAAACCAGTAAGCCACCCTTGCCCGAGAGCGCCGAGCCGCTGCACTACCTGCTGAAAACCCCGTTTCGTTACCCGCCGCTGCGCTGGGGATCGCGCTTTGGCACTGT
>JBFKAF010000727.1:0-1966 GCA_041621735.1 Pseudomonas sp. | reverse complement strand
GCGCGCATGCTACTCCGCCGTCCATGGACTGTATAGCGCCGAAAGCGCCCGGTTCGCGGGGTTTTGCGGGCTCTCGGCAATTGGATCAAGCGGGGCCGCTGGAAGTTCGCGGAATGTGGTGGATCGGCGGCCAAGGTCAGCCTATGGGCGCCGTTGCGGTCATCTGCTGGCTGGGTTTCGCTGCGCTCTACACCAGCCTACAAAGCGCGCAATAGAATCCGTTCGCTGCTGGCCAGGTCGATGTCGCGGTCTTCGCCGAGGGCGGTCATTCGATGCCGTTGCAGTTGCGCCAGCACCTGAGGGATCACGTCGGCATCCAGGCCATGTTCGGACAGGCGGGTCGGCACGCCCATGGCCGTGAAGAACGCCTGAGTGGCGACGATGGCGGCCTCTATGCGTGCGGCTTCGCTGCCCTCGCGCAAGTGCCACACCCGTTCGGCGTACTGCAGCAGCTTGCTCCACTTGGCCTCGCGACGTTCGGCCAGCAGCGCCGGGAGGATCACGGCGAGCGTCTGCGCATGATCGATGTGGTACAGCGCGGTCAGTTCGTGGCCAATCATATGGGTCGCCCAATCCTGCGGCACACCACAGCCGAGCAGGCCGTTGAGGGCCTGGGTGGCGCACCACATCAGGTTGGCGCGGGCGTTGTAGTCCTGCGGGTTGGCCAGGGCCTTGGGGCCTTCCTCGATCAGGGTCTGCAACAGGCCCTCGGCATAGCGGTCCTGCAAGGGCGCATCGGCCGGGTAGGTGAGGTACTGCTCGCAGGTGTGCACGAAGGCGTCGACCACGCCGTTGCCGATCTGCCGCGCGGGCAAGCTGAAGGTGGTGCAGGGGTCGAGGATGGCGAAGCGCGGGTAGAGCAACGGGCTGGAGAACGGCAGCTTGGCCTGGCGCTCGACATGGGTGACCACGCCATGCGGGTTGCTCTCCGAGCCGGTGGCCGCCAGGGTCAGCACGCAGCCCAACGGCAACGCGGCCTGGATCCGGCTGCCGGTGAGCAGTTCGAGCGGATCGCCAGGGTGGCACAGCGCCGCGGCGATGAACTTGCTGCCGTCGATCACCGAGCCGCCGCCGATCGCCAGGACAAAGTCGCAGTGGTCACGCCTGGCCTGCTCTACGGCGCGCAGCAGGGTATCGAATTGCGGATTGGCCTCGATGTTGGCGAAACGGCTGACAAAGAAGCCGGCCAGTGCCGTTTCGACCTGAGCCCAGACGCCGTTCTGGAAAATGCTGCCGCCGCCATGGGTGACCAGCACGCGACTGCCAGCGGGGATTTCCTGGCCAAGCTTGGCAATCTGGCCTTCGCCGAAATGGATCTGGGTCGGGTTGTGAAAGCTGAAGTTACGCATGGCAGGCTCCGGCAGCTGGTTTTGTTATGAGCGGAGAACCCGCAGCCGGGTCAGGTGCCGTGCCCCCGCTGCATGTGCGTACAGGGCGAGGGTGCATGTGGCGCTTGGGCCATGGCCGCGAGCTTCCTATAATGCGCGCCTGCCCGCGTCCTGGGTGCCGAGGTGATGAAATGCCGCTCGATGAACAACGTTTTGCCGGAATTGCCCGCCTGTATGGCCGCGAGGGGGCCGAGCGCCTGCTGGCCGCGCATGTCGCCGTTGTCGGTATCGGCGGCGTGGGTTCCTGGGCGGCCGAGGCCTTGGCGCGCTCGGGGGTGGGCGAGATCTCGCTGTTCGACCTGGACGATGTGTGCATCACCAACACCAACCGGCAGATCCACGCGCTGGACGGCGCCGTGGGTCAGGCCAAGGTCGAGGTCATGGCGGCGCGTATCCGCGCGATCAACCCGGCCTGCGTGGTGCATGCGGTGGCCGATTTCGTCACCCGCGAGACCATGGCCGAGTACATCACCGAGCAGATGGACGCGGTGATCGACTGCATCGACAGCGTCAACGCCAAGGCGGCGCTGATCTCCTGGTGCAAGCGACGCAAGATCCAGGTCATCACCACCGGCGGC
>JBFKAF010000726.1:0-1976 GCA_041621735.1 Pseudomonas sp. | reverse complement strand
TTGCAGTAGTTCCAGGCCGGGTACGTCCGGGAGGCGCAGGTCGAGCAGAATCAGGTCGAAATCATGCTGGCGCAGACAGGCTTCGGCCTCGTCGGCGTTTTGCGCAGTATGGATGTGCAGGTCGGGGCAGAGCGGGGCGAGGGCCAGGCTGAGGCCGTCGAGGAAAATCCGGTGGTCATCCACCAGTAACAGGCGCAGCTGTTCGGGTAAGGCGGTACAGAGTGTGGTCATGGCGGCGTGTTCTTGTGTTTATAGTCGCCGCGCGAGTTTAGCAGGCCATTGAAAACTACTACGCTCGACTATGCCGCGTTGCAATCAGGTTCAGACTGCTCATGTACAACTCGTACACTGCGCGTCTTCACCTGATTGCGCCTTGCCTAGCCGTCGCTCGCTACGTTTTCAAACTGCCTGCCCACGCAAAATACCCGCTGAATTAGAAGCGGTAGGTCACTTGTGTGCCCAGACCATGGGCGGTGTTCTTGTAGGTGGAGCGGTAAGCCCCTTTAGTCGCGCTGACATGGTTGATTTCGGTGTCGTCTTCCATCAGGTAGGAATAGGCGACATCGATGCTCATCTGGTCGTTCGGGCTCCAGCCGGCATCGAGGCTGAGGATCTTGCGATCGCCGGTGGGGATGCGCGGTGAACGGTCGGCATTGTTGGTCGGCGACTGGTCGATGGCCAGGCCGGCGCGCAGCGTCCAGTGCGGATTCAACTTATACGCCGCACCGACGGCATGGGCCCAGGTGTCATGCCAATTCTGCGCTTCGGTGATGGTGCCGAGAGAGCCGGCGAGCAAACCGCCGATGCCCTGGTTATCCACGCGTATCTCCTCCAGCCGGCTCCAGCGAGTCCAGGTGCTGCCGGCGTACAGGCTCCAGGCGGCGTTGAGCTCATGGCTGATGGAGAGGTCCACGGACTCGGGGCTGGTCAGCTCCAGCGAGGCGTCGTAGCTACCCGCCGATGAGCCGATCACCAAGCCGGGGCCTGCCACTTCGGTCTCGCCCTTGAGGCGGTATTCGACCTTGGAGTGATAGGTCAGGCCGAAACGGGTCTGCGCGTTCAGCTCGAACAGCACGCCGGCGTTATAGCCCAGCGCCAGGTCGTCGCCCTCGATCTTCACGTCGCCGTCGCCGGCGCCCGGCAATGGGTTGCGCAGGGCCGAGGTCAGCTCGCCGTCGATGCGGTTGATGGTCGGGCCAAGGCCGATCGACAGCTGCTCGGTGACGCGATAGCTGAGAGTCGGTTGCAGGGTCACCGCGCGCACTTCGCTGCGCTTAGCGGCCCTGGAAGCTGTCTTGGTAGTTGGTGATCAGGCCGAAGGGCACGTACAGGCCGAGGCCGAAGGTCCAGTGCTCGTCCAGCGGTTTGACGTAATAGCCCATGGGCGCGCCGACCAACGGCACCATATCGCCGTCGTTGCTGCCGAAGAAACTGCCGCTGGCGTCGTCGATATCGGTTCTGGCATAGATCAGGGCAACGCCGCCGCTGATTTGCTCGCGCTTGAGCCGCGACATGCCGGCCGGGTTGCCGAACACGGTGCTGGCATCCTCGGCGGACGACGAACGGCCAGTAAAGGCGCTGCCCATGCTGCTGACGCTTTGTTCGTTGATGGCAAAGCCGCCGGCCAGGCTCTGACTGGACACTGCGGCAATGGCCAGTGCCAGGCTGCTGTTGAGGGCGTTGTTGTTCACAGAAGACTCCATCCGGGGTAAAACGGGCGCAGAAACTAGCAGGCTTTGCAGCCTCCGCCAAGTGACTGGAACCACCGGAATAGAGCGGTTTTGTCCGATAATTTGCGGCGCTGCGCTGGTATCTGCAGCAATCCTGTCAGTTTCTGCAGAGGACTGGTTTGCCCGGTTCGCCTGGGTGCCGAGTGGGTTCAGGCGACGCGGCTGAGGTTGCCGATGCAACGTTGCCAGGCCTGGATGAAGTCGCGGGTGCGGCCGTTAGGGTGAAACACCAGGCGCCAGATGCGC
>JBFKAF010000725.1:0-1977 GCA_041621735.1 Pseudomonas sp. | reverse complement strand
TGGGCGAAACGCATGGCGGTCAGCTCGGGGTTGCTCAGGCGCTCCAGACCGAAGTTGGAGCTCAGGCCGTCGAGCAGCTCGGTGTCATCACGGTCGGCGATCCAGGCCGAGCGCACGTCGGCCAGGCCCTTGCGCACATCGATGGTCACGTTCGGATCGGTGTAGGGGCCGGAGGTGTCGTAGACCACTACCGGCGCGTTGATCTCACCACCAAAGTCAGTGGGGGTGACGTCCAGGCTGATCTCACGCATCGGCACGCGAATGTCCGGGCGCGAACCCTGCACATAGACCTTCTGCGAACGGGTAAAGGGCTGCACGGATTGCTGGTCGACCTGGGCGGACTCACTCAGATTCTTTTTTTCTTGTGTGCTCATCGGCTGGTTCTCTCCTGGGATGAAATGTCGGAGTGAACGTGAACAGAGCCGTTTGCGGGCGCGGGTACACCAGAACTGGTGCCGAGAAGACTCGCCGTGGGGGAGGCGAGGACATCTTGTTCCCTACGCAGGCCTTAACCTGATCAGGTTCAACGGGATCCGGCAACTGCCAATCTCAGCCCAAAATACGGGCACCCCGACAAGAACCCAGGCAGTCTAATCAAGACATCGCAATAAAACCAACCGCTGAGTCAAAAAAGCCTGACCCATGCGTCGGATAGTGACGACTGAACCACTAGTGCGAAGATTGTTGCGCGCATGCAACATAGCTTGTTGCAAACTACACTCACGGCGCTATCAGCGTGCCTTGACCCCCTTGGCAGGGCCCCTTAGCCTTGCCGATTACCGCCGAATCTAGGATCGCCCTAATGTTGCGCAGACTCTCTCTGGCTCTTGCCGTGACCTCCGCTTCCGCCGGACTGGCCTGGGCAGAACAAGCCCCGCTGTCCACCAAAACGGACCTCGTCACCGTTTATCAGGAAGCCGCCGACAACAATGCCGACCTGGCGGCCGCACGCGCCGACTACCAGGCACGCCGTGAAGTGGTGCCACAAGCCCGCTCCGGATTGCTGCCGAACCTCTCGGCCGGCGCCACACTGAACGACAGCCATACCGATGTCGACACCTCGCTCGGCTCGCAATCAACTTCACGCAGTGGCACCGTGTATCAGGCCAACCTGAGCCAGCCGCTGTTCCGCGCCGACCGCTGGTTCCAACTGCAGGCCGCCGAAGCGACCAGCGAGCAAGCCGCACTGGAGTTGTCTGCCACTGAACAGAACCTGATTCTGCAGAGCGCGGAAACCTATTTTGCCGTGCTGCGCGCCCAGGACACCCTGGCGTCGACCAAGGCCGAAGAAGCGGCGTTCAAGCGCCAGCTCGACCAGGCCAACGAACGCTTCGATGTCGGCCTATCGGACAAGACCGATGTGCTCGAAGCCCAGGCCGGCTTCGATACTGCACGCGCCAACCGGATCATTGCCCAGCGCCAGGTGGACGACGCGTTCCAAGCGCTGATGACTCTGACCAACCGCGAGCATGGCGCCATCGAGGGCATCCAGCACAGCCTGCCAATCCTCGCGCCAACACCCAACGACGCCAAAGCCTGGGTCGATACCGCCGCCGCGCAGAACCTCAACCTGCAGGCCAGCAACTACGCAGTGGATGCCGCCGAAGAAACCCTGCGTCAACGCAAGTCCGGCCATGCGCCGACCCTGGACGCGGTAGCCAGCTATCAGAAAGGCGACAACGACAGCCTCGGTTTCAGCAACTCCAACACCGGGCTTGCCGGCCAGCCGCGCTTCAATGGCGATGTAGAGCAACGTTCGATCGGCCTGCAACTGAACATCCCACTGTACAGCGGCGGCCTGACCAGTTCGCAGGTGCGCGAGTCCTACCAGCGCCTGACCCAGAGCGAACAGCTGCGCGAAAGCCTGCGCCGCCAGGTGGTGCAGGACACCCGCAACCTGCACCGCGCGGTGAACACCGACGTGGAAACCGTGCAGGCGCGCAAGCAGTCGATCATCTCCAACCAGAGCGCCCTGGA
>JBFKAF010000724.1:0-1979 GCA_041621735.1 Pseudomonas sp. | reverse complement strand
GGCGCTGAGGTGACCCTATGCTAGAGTGGCGCCACTTTTCCAAAGGGGATGTGCCACCGTGTGGGAACTGGTCAAAGCTGGCGGCTGGATGATGCTGCCGATCATGCTGTGCTCTATCGCTGCGGCCGGCATCATTGCCGAACGCTTGTGGACTCTGCGGCCGAGCCGCATCACACCGCCTCACCTGCTCGGTCAGGTATGGCGCTGGATTAAAGACAAAAAGCTGAATAACCAGAAGCTCAAAGAGTTACGCGGCAACTCCCCGCTCGGGCAGATTCTGGCCGCCGGCCTGGCCAACTCCAAGCACGGTCGCGAGATCATGAAGGAGTGCATCGAGGAGGCCGCGGCGCGGGTCATTCACGAGCTGGAACGCTACCTGAATGCGCTTGGCACCATCGCCGGTATCGCCCCGCTGCTCGGCTTGCTCGGTACCGTGCTGGGCATGATCGAGATATTCAGTTCCTTTATGGGGGCGGGGATGGCCAATGCTCCGCTACTCGCCGCGGGTATCGCCAAGGCTTTGATTACTACGGCGGCCGGTTTGATGGTGGCGATTCCAGCGCTGTTCTTCCACCGTTACCTGCAGCGCCGGGTCGATGAGCTGGTGGTTGGCATGGAGCAGGAAGCGATCAAGCTGGTGGAGGTGGTGCAGGGGGATCGTGACGTCGACCTGGGAGAGGGCAAGGCGTGAAGTTCCGACGCAAACCTCGGGAAAATGTCGAGATCAACCTGGCTTCCTTGATCGACGTGGTGTTTATCCTGTTGCTGTTTTTCGTGGTCACCACCACCTTCACTCGTGAGACTCAGCTCAAGGTTGACCTGCCGGAAGCCGCTAGCGGCACACCGCCGGAACAGACCGAGCTGAAGCAGCTGGAGGTGCTGATCGCCGCCGATGGCAGTTATTCGCTGAACGGTCGACAACTGCTGAAAAGTAGCCTGGACAGCTTGATCGCCGCGCTGCAAAAAGAATCAGAGGGCGACAACAGCCTGCCGTTGACCATCAGTGCCGACGCCAAGACGCCACACCAGGCGGTGATCACGGCCATGGATGCGGCGGGGAAGCTGGGCTTTGCTCATCTGCGTATTACCACGGTCGAGGCGCAGGCTGCGCCTTGATGGTCTCTTGCTGATGGCCTCGTTGTCCGAACGTCTGCTATCTGCCTGGTACGCCGGTCATCCGGCGCTCAGCCTATTGCGCCCGCTGGAGCTGCTCTACCGTCGAGTGGTGCGGCGCAAGCGCGCCCGTTTCCTGGCGGGAGAGGGGGATATTTACCGGGCCCCGGTTCCGCTGCTGGTGGTGGGAAATATCACCGTCGGCGGCACCGGTAAAACCCCGTTGATTCTCTGGTTGATCGAGCATTGCCAGAGGCATGGCCTCAAGGTCGGAGTGGTCAGTCGTGGTTACGGTGCTGCGCCGCCACAGCTGCCATGGCGGGTGCAGGCCGATCAGGCCGCCAGCGTGGCAGGTGATGAGCCTTTGCTGATCGTGCAGCGCAGTGGTGTGCCACTGATGATCGATCCGGACCGTGGCCGTGCGGTGCGTGCGTTACTCGAAGCGGAGCCCCTGGACTTGATCCTCAGTGACGATGGCCTGCAGCACTACCGTCTGGCTCGTGATCTGGAATTGGTATTGATCGACGCGGCGCGCGGTCTGGGCAATCGGCGCTGTCTGCCGGCTGGGCCGCTGCGGGAGCCGGTCGAGCGTCTGCAGAGTGTCGATGCGTTGCTCTACAACGGCGCGGCCAGCGATCCAGAAGACGGCTATGCCTTCAGTTTGCGGCCCCGCGTACTGGTCAATTTGCGCAGTGGCGAGCATCGCCCGTTGACGCATTTTCCAGCGCAACAACACCTGCATGCCGTGGCCGGCATCGGCAATCCACAGCGTTTCTTCAATACGCTGGAGGCGCTAAACTGGCGGGCGATTCCCCATGCTTTTGCCGACCATGCGCAGTACAGCCCTGAGCTGCTGGATTTCAGTC
>JBFKAF010000723.1:0-1981 GCA_041621735.1 Pseudomonas sp. | reverse complement strand
GCATGACCGCCCATGCGGTGGGCACCGCCCGGGCGATGCAGGAAAGTGAAGAGTGCGGCGCCTTCGCCGCGTTGGCGATGAGCCTGATGGGCATGGTCACGGCGGTGCTGCTGCCGTTGGCGATTGTCCTGTTGACCTGAGGACCGGCCGATGAACTTACCGCTGTTTACCTTGAACACCGTGCTGTTCCCCGGCTGCTTGCTCGATCTGCAGGTATTCGAGGCGCGTTACCTGGACATGATCGGCCGCTGCATGAAGCGCGGCGAAGGCTTCGGCGTGGTGTGTATCGTCGAAGGCGAGGAGGTTGGCGAGGCGGCCGAGCGCTTCGCGGCGATTGGCTGCGAGGCGCTGATCCGCGACTTTCAGCAGCGGCCCAACGGTCTGTTGGGGATTCGTGTCGAAGGGGGGCGGCGCTTCAGGGTGCGCCGCGCCCAGGTGCTGCCCGATCAGTTGACCATGGCCGAGGTCGATTGGCTGGAGGAGGGCCCGCAGTTGCCCTTGCTCGCCGAGCATGCCGACCTGACGGCGTTGCTCCATGCCCTGGTCGCCCATCCGATGGTCGCGGCGCTGGGCATGGGCGGCGCCGTCGACGATCAGGCGGCTCTGGCCAATCAGCTGGCGTACCTGCTGCCCCTGGAGTCGGAGCAGAAGGTGCAACTGCTGGCGCTTGACGAGCCGCAGGCACGCCTGAGTCTGCTGCAAAACGTGCTCGCTCAACTGCAGGGCGAAGTCACCGGCTAGCAGGCCGTCGGGCGATTCAATAGCGGTAAAGCAACTGCCCGGCCGACAGGTGCCAGGTGGCGATGAACCCCAGCAATGCCAAGCAGGCGGGCAGAACCAGCCACCACACCTTGGCCGACAACGGCGCCAGCGGCGCGCGCCTTTGCGTCAGGCTCAGGCTCAGGGCGCACAGGCTGCCGGCCAATAAGGCGCCGGCGACTATGTCGCTCGGCCAATGCACCCCCAGGTACACCCGCGACACGGCGATGCTCAGCGCGGGCAGGCCGGCGAGCAGCAGCCAGGCCAGGCGCAGGCGGGCCGGTTGGCCGCGCCCGGCGAGAACCCCGAGTACCAGAAAAAACGCTACCGCCGCGGAACTGTGGCCGCTGGGGAAGCTGAAACTGCCCAGTGGTTCCAGCAGGACCTCGGGGCGGCTGCGGGCGAACCAGGCTTTCAATGCGCCGTTGGCCAGTGCGGTGCCGAGCAGGGTGCTGCCGGCAAACAGCGCGGCGCGCCACTGCTGGGCCAGTAACAGCAGCAGGCACAGCAGGCTGCCTGCGGCCAGTTGGCTGTTGAAGTCGCCGAGGCGGGTGATCAGCACCATCAGCTGGTCGAGGCTGGCGCTGCGTTGCTCCTGGAACAGCGCCAGCAGGCCTTGGTCGAGAGGAATCAGTCTTGGCCAGCCAATAAACAGGCCGCACAGCAACAGCAGGCTCAATCCCGCCGCGAGCAGGCTGGCGCGACGCTGTTCGCGCAGGCTGCTATGCACGCTGCACGCCAGCAGCAGTGCCAGGCCGCCGGCGAGCAATGCGGCCTGCTGCCAGAAGCCCGCGGGCAACGGCAGGCGTAACGCCGCGCCGGTGGCCCAGCCAGGCAGCAGGTAGGCGATGACCCAGCCCGCCGCCGCCAGCAGGCTGACCGCGATGAAGCGCCCGAGCGGCATGTTGAGCATGCCGGCGACCATCGGCAGCATGGGCCGCAAGGGCCCGATGAAACGCCCGACCAACAGGCTGGCGACGCCGTAGCGCTGGAAATAGGTTTCGGCACCGGCCAGCCATTGCGGGTGATGGCGCAGGCCGGGCAGGCGCCGTATGTCCTGATGGAAGTAGCGTCCAGTGGCGTAGGACAGGGCGTCGCCGAGCAGGCCGCCGCAGTAGGCCAGGGCCAGGGTTTCGCCGAGCGTCAGCGCGCCGTTGCCGGCCAGCACGGCGACGGCGAACAGCAAGAAGGTGCCCGGTACGATGATTCCGACAATCGCCAG
>JBFKAF010000722.1:0-1984 GCA_041621735.1 Pseudomonas sp. | reverse complement strand
CCTCGGTGGCCTTTATTCCAGCGGTGCAGCGCGCACAGGCCGAAGCCCTGCTGCGTGGCGAGCGCGAGGTCGAGCTGCGCCAACTGGAACTCTGCGACTTCCAGCACCGCCCCGTGCTCGGCCTGTATTGCCGCCAGCACCGCCAGTTGATCAACCTGGAAAAACGCTTGCGCCAAGCCGGGGTCGAGGTGTTCGAGGCCGACATCCGCCCGCCGGAACGCTACCTGATGGAGCGTTTCATCACCGCGCCGGTGCACTTCGATGGCACGCCGCACGGCGACCTGTTGCACGAGGCGCAGATGAAGCCGCTGGCAGGCTATCGCCCGCAACTCAAGCTGGCCTCCCTGGACATCGAAACCAACGCCCAGGGCGACCTCTACTCTATCGCCCTGGAAGGCTGCGGTCAGCGCCAGGTCTATATGCTCGGCCCGGCGAACGGCGTGGACGCGGCGCGCGACTTCCAGCTCGACTATTGCGAGACCCGCGCGCAGCTGCTCGAGCGGCTCAATGAATGGCTGGCCCGGCATGACCCCGACGCGATCATCGGCTGGAACCTGGTGCAGTTCGACCTGCGCGTGTTGCGCGAGCACGCCCAGCGCCTGCAGGTTCCCTTGCGCCTGGGTCGCGGCGGTGACGAGATGGGCTGGCGCGAGCACGGCAGCCGCAACAACCACTACTTCGCCGAGGCCGCCGGGCGACTGATCATCGACGGCATCGAGGCGCTGCGCTCAGCGACCTGGAGTTTTCCCTCGTTCAGCCTGGAGAACGTCGCGCAGACCCTGCTCGGCGAAGGCAAATCCATCGCCACGCCCTACCAGCGCATGGACGAAATCGACCGCATGTTCGCCGAGGACAAGCCCGCGCTGGCGCGCTACAACCTCAAGGACTGCGAGCTGGTGACGCGGATCTTCGCCAAGACCGAGCTGCTGACCTTCCTGCTGGAGCGCGCCAGCGTCACCGGCCAGCCCGCCGACCGCAGCGGCGGTTCGGTCGCGGCCTTCTGCCACCTGTATATTCCGCTGATGCATCGCCAGGGCTTCGTCGCGCCGAATCTCGGCGAGCGACCGCCCGAGGCCAGCCCCGGGGGCTTCGTCATGCAGTCGCGGCCCGGTCTGTACGAGTCGGTGCTGGTGCTGGACTACAAGAGCCTGTATCCGTCGATTATCCGCAGTTTCCTGATCGACCCGGTGGGGCTGGTCGAGGGCCTGCGCCAGCCCGACGACAGCGCGTCGGTGCCGGGTTTTCGCGGCGCGCGCTTCTCGCGCAGCCGACACTGCCTGCCATCCATAGTGGCGAGCGTCTGGCAGGGCCGCGAGGCGGCCAAGCGCGAGGGCAACCAGCCGCTGTCGCAGGCGCTGAAGATCATCATGAACGCCTTCTACGGTGTGCTCGGTTCCAGCGGCTGCCGCTTCTTCGACCCGCGCCTGGCCTCGTCGATCACCCTGCGCGGTCACCAGATCATGCGCCGCACCCGCGAGCTGATCGAGGCCGAGGGCTATGCGGTGATCTACGGCGACACCGACTCGACCTTCGTCTGGCTCGGCCGCGAGCACGCGGAGGAAGACGCCGCGCGCATCGGCCGGACGCTGGTGCAGCGGATCAACCAGTGGTGGCGCGACCAGCTGCGCGAGGAGTTCGGCCTGAACAGCGCGCTGGAGTTGCAGTTCGAGACCCATTACCGGCGCTTCCTGATGCCGACCATTCGCGGCGCCGAAGAAGGCAGCAAGAAGCGCTACGCCGGGCTGGCCAGGCAGGCGGACGGCAGCGAGGCGATGGTCTACAAGGGACTGGAAACGGTACGCAGCGACTGGTCGCCGCTGGCCCAGCAGTTCCAGCAGGCGCTCTACCTGCGCATCTTCAACCGTCAGCCCTACCAGGACTATGTGCGCGACTACGTGCGCCGGACCCTGGCGGGCGAGTTCGATGAACTGCTGATTTTCCGCAAGCGCCTGCGCCGGCAACTGGCCGACTACCAGCGCAATGT
>JBFKAF010000721.1:0-1992 GCA_041621735.1 Pseudomonas sp. | reverse complement strand
GTTCACGCTGCACCAGGTCCCACAGGCGCTGCCAGTTGCCTTGGTAGACGCCGAGTACCACCATGCGCTCGACTCCCAGCTAAACAACTCCGCGGCGTTGCGCCTGCTGGCTGCGGCTAATTCATCGGCTGCGACGCCCAACAGTTGGGCCAGGGCGCTGCAGATGTCCGGCAGGTGTTCCGGGCTGTTGCGTTGCTGCGGGTACATGGCCGGGGCCATGTCCGGGGCGTCGGTTTCCAGCACCACGGCGTCCAGCGGCAGCTGCGCCACCACCTTGCGCAGGCGCAGCGCCTGCGGCCAGGTCGGCGCGCCACCGAGACCGAGTTTGAAACCCAGTTTGAGGTACTCGCGCGCTTCCTCGAAGCTGCCGGCGAAGGCATGGATGATGCCGGCGCGTTTGAGCCGGTAACGCTTCAACGTGGCAATGCTGACGGCGTGGGCGCGACGCACGTGCAGCAGGGCGGGCAGCGCGAACTCGGCGGCGAGCTTCAGTTGGGCCTCGAACAGCGCCTGCTGGCGCTGCCGATCGAGGTCTTCCAGATAATAGTCGAGGCCGAATTCGCCCACCGCGCACAGCTGAGGGTGACCGGCCAGGCGTTGCAACCAGTCGCGCAGTTCGCTCAGATGTTCGGGGCGATGCTGTTGCAGGTAGACCGGGTGCAGGCCGAAGGCGGCATGCAGGCCGGGTTCACGCTGCACCAGGTCCCACAGGCGCTGCCAGTTGCCTTGGTAGACGCCGAGTACCACCATGCGCTCGACTCCCAGGCCACGGCTGCGCTGCAGCAGCTCGTCGCGGTCGGCGTCGAAGTCGGGGAAATCCAGGTGGGTGTGAGTGTCGATCAGGCGCATGCCCTGAATGATACGCCGAGCGGCCGTTTCAGAGTGCTTGCGTGTCGCGGCGGTTCTTGAGGATGCGCGGGATGGCTTCCACGCCGGGCTGGTAGTCGTCCTGTTCGATGGCGCGCAGGACCCATTGCAGCACCCGCTCGGCAATCTGCTCGTGTTGCTGGGAGATCGCGTTGACCCGCAGCGGCATGAAATCCAGCAACTGGGTGTCGCCGAAGGTGGCCAGGCGCAGCTCGGCTAAACCCTGCGGGGCATGTTGCTGCAGGGCATCGAACACGCCCTGCAGCAGCACGTAGGCGGTGGTGATCAGGGCGTCGGGCAGGGGCGCGTCGCGGTGCAGCAGGGCGTGCATTTGCCGGTAGCCGGACTCGCGGCTGAATTGCTCGGCATGACTGACGCTGACGCTGCCCTGGAACCCGGCCAGGGCTTCGCGAAAGCCTTGCTCGCGGGCCTGGCTGATCGGCAGCTCCGCGCGGGCGCCAATCAGCGCGATATGCCGAGGCGCGGGAGTGAGCAGGCTGCGCGTCAGCAGCGCGCCGGCCTGGCGGTCGTCGCTGACCACTGAGCGAATGCGTGCAGGGTCGAGGGCGCGGTCGACGGCGATCACCGGCACGCCGCTCTCGACCAGCTGCGGGTAGGCGGGGTCGCTCTGCGGCAGGCAGCTGGCGACGATCAAGGCATCGCAACGGCGCGAGCGGAACAGTTCGAGCAGTTGCCGTTCGCTGTCCGGCTCATCGTCGGAGCTGGCGATCAGCAGCTGGTAGCCGGCCGCGCGCGCGCGCTGTTCGAGCAACTTGGCCAGGCGCGCATAACTGGGGTTTTCCAGGTCCGGCAGGATAAAGCCGAGGCTGCGACTCTGCCCGCGGCGCAGCCCGGCGGCCTGCTGGTCGGGGCGATAGTTGTGGGCTTCGACCACCGCCTGCACCCGTTCCACGGTGGCTTGGCTGATCCGCCGTTGGGCGGCCTGACCATTGATCACGTAACTCGCGGTGGTGACGGAGACACCCGCCAGGCGAGCGATATCGGAAAGCTTCAAGGTGATGGTCCTGAGCGGGGCGGCTGACGATCGGGCTTCAAGGATCGCCGATTATGGAGTAACGTGCCAGTTCTTGATGAAACGATTCAGCAAGCGACTTCGTTAGCTAT
>JBFKAF010000720.1:0-1994 GCA_041621735.1 Pseudomonas sp. | reverse complement strand
CGATGATTCAAGGGTGGGTTAGGCGCATGACTGCAGGCTACTTGCCGGTGCGTAGTCGGTTACGCGGCGCGCAATTTCCGCAGTTGATTTTCAGCCTCTGCTCAGCGCCACTAACCCACCCTACAAAAGCGGCGTGCAACACGTAACTGGGACATAGCCTTGATTTAGCTGCAGCCCAGCTTGCGCCGCTGTCGCTCATGTCGCGCAGCGGGCTTTCCAATCGGCCGGGGCGACTTCTGTCTCCGCGAAGTCCAGTTCCACCTCGACCCCGTTGGGGTCGTTGCAGAACAGTTGCCAGGTGCGGACTTCCCCCGGTGCGCGAATGATGCGAAAGGCGATGCCGTGCTCGTCCAGGCGCTCCAGGGTGGCCGCTAGGCCCTCGGCACGAAAGGCCATGTGATCGAGCACTCCACGGCGCGGTTCGGGCATTCGTTCGACGGCAATCACATGCAGGACCGGCTGGGGGCCGACGTACAGCCAGTAACCGGCAATGGGGAAGGGCGGGCGCGGCCCTTCGCCTAAGCCAAGAATCTCGACATAAAAGTGGCGAGTGCTGTGCAGCTGATCGGTGACGATGGTGAAGTGATCCATGCGGGTAATCATGCTGTTTCCTTGAATGACCCAAGTTCGGCACTTCGATTGTTTCGCCGGATTGGCAGCGCTGATCGCCAGTACCCTTGCGTTGTCGGCCCCATGCTACAAGTGCGCGTTCTCCCGACCAAGGTATCCGGCTGTTTTCGTTTGACTCCAGGTCAAACGGATGCGCTGCTGCTCTGGCTGCATATTCGTTAGGGTAGTACTCGGCAACTGCGACGAACTGCGTTGCGATTTCTCGATAAGTCTAATAACGGAGATCGGCCTGATGAACCTTCAACCAACTGTCTCAAGTTATCTAGCGATCATCGCATCTATTGCGGCTGCCCTGGCCGAGGCGCAGGGAAACGCATAGTGCTCAGCAGACAGTGCCAATACAGCGTTGCAATGGTTCGGGCGTGCTGTGCTCGGTGTTAATGCCGTGCGCGGGCTATTACTGAACTGACTCTTTTCACGCTGAGCGGCGCTTGCCGGTCAGCGCATATGGCGAGCAGGAGGCGGATTACCTAGCGCAATGCCTTTCGGCCTGACGCAGGGGCCTCTTGCAACGGATTGAATACGGCTGGCTGCTAGCCACCGGATCAAGTGACGTGCGCTTTGCTGGCGTCGCCGTTTTCCTCGAATGGATGATCCGATAACGGATCAGGCCATTGCAGTGCACCACAAGTTGGCTGGCGTCGTAGCGACCGGCCATGGAGAGCAAGCATGACGTTGAGTAACGCCGAGTTCGATGTCCTCGTTGTCGGGGGCGGACACAATGGCCTGACAGCCGGGTGCTACCTGGCCGCCGAGGGCAACAAGGTGATGGTGCTGGAGGCGCTGGGCAAGGTCGGCGGCATGGCCTCCTCCGGCTACCTGATCCCCGAGGCTCCCGAGCACCTGGTGCATCCTTGCGCATTGGACATGATGTCCATGCGTGTACATGCCCATGTACCGCTTGAACTGGAGTTGGATCGCCATGGCTTTCAGGCGGTCGAGTACTCGCCTGGCTATGTCTATCTGCACCCGGACGGCACCTCGGTGGTGTTCTGGCGCGACGCCAACAGAACCGCCGAGGAAATCCGCCGTTACAGCCCGCGCGATGCCGACGCCTATCTGGCGTTCGTCAAGGTGCTGGATGCCTTTATCGACATGGCGTTGCCGATGATGCGGGCCGATCCGGCCAAGTTCAATCTGGGCACCAAACTCAAGGTTCTGGGAACCGTGTTGCGCAATCGCAAGCTCAAGCCTGAGTTGATGGCGTTGATGACCGGCTCGGCCTACCAGGCGGCGCTGGAGCGTTTCGAACACCCGGTGACCATCTCTGCCATGTGCGCGCTGACCGGGCTGGCCGGGGTGATCACGGCGGATGGCAGCGGCATCTACTACGCCCTGGTGGCCTTCCTTCATCGCTTTGGCGT
>JBFKAF010000719.1:0-1994 GCA_041621735.1 Pseudomonas sp. | reverse complement strand
GGTTTTGACTTCGCTGGCGCTGACATCGCCGACCACCACCAGGGTGGCGTTGTTGGGGGCATACCAGGCCTGGTACCAGGCGCGCAGCTCCTCGACGGTCATGCGTTGCAGGTCGGCCATCCAGCCGATGGTCGGGGTGTGGTAGCCGCTGGCGGGGTAGGCCATGGCCTTGAAACGCTCGAACGCCTGGCTCGAGGGCTTGTCGTCGGTGCGCAGGCGGCGTTCTTCCTTGATCACCTCGATCTCGCGGGCAAACTCGTCGGCCGGCAGGGTGAGGCTGGCCAGGCGGTCGGCTTCCAGCTCCAGCGCCACACCCAGACGGTCGCGCGCCAATACCTGGTAGTAGGCGGTGTAGTCGTCGCTGGTGAAGGCGTTCTCCTCGGCACCCAGCTCACGCAGGATGCGCGAGGCTTCGCCCGCTCCGAGCTTGCGGCTGCCCTTGAACATCAGGTGCTCGAGGGCGTGGGACAGGCCGGTCTGGCCGGGCGTCTCGTAGCTGGAGCCGACCTTGTACCAGAGCTGGGACACCACGACCGGGGCGCGATGATCCTCGCGAACGATGACCTTGAGGCCGTTATCCAGGCTGAATTCATGGGTTGGCTGTGGTTCTGCGGCGAATCCCAGCAGAGGGCAGAGCGCTGCGAACAGCAGGGCTGCCGCGCGTTGAGCAAGCATGGTCATGAGACTGTCGTCACCGTAAATTGCGTTTCACCTTGGCGCCGTGATCGCGCCAGATAAGGGGCAGGCAGCATGGCCTGCCCCGGCCCGGGGCACAGTATGATGCGCGATCACAGCGCCAACCCCTAGGGCACTGCGTGCAAGGTGCCCGACTCGGCGTAGACCGGCAAGGGGAAATGGCTGGATTGCACCCTGAATGCCGGGCCGGCAGCGCTCGAATCAAACTGCGGGTGCAGCTATTGCGCGCTTATTGGGAGGTTCTGCGCTACGAGCCCCGTGCTTGCGGGCCGCTAAATCGATCGTCGATACTTTCTGCGTCATCGGCGGCAGAAAGGCCGCGCCTGCAGGACGGTGTCTGGCGCAATTTAAGGGAATGAGATGTTCGAGATAGATCGCAGCAGCAAGGTGCTGCTGGTAGACCAGATTCGCAGCGCGATCGTTAGCCGCATCGAGTCCTTGCAGTGGGTTCAAGGCGCTCGACTGCCTTCGGTCCGGGCGCTGTCGAAACAACTGGGCGTCAGTATCTTCACCGTGAGCAGCGCCTATGAAGACCTGGTGGCGCAGCACATCATCGAATCGCGACCTGGGGCCGGCTACTTTGTCCTGCCGGTCAAGCAGGCGGGCGGGCACACGGATCTCGACAGCCTGATACCACCCTCGAGCCTGCACGCGGGGTTTCTCTACCGCGCCCTGGACCCGTCGCAATATGATCTGCCCGTCAGCTCGGGCTATTTGCCGCCGGCCTGGCTGGCCGATGCGGTGCCGCCCTCGGTGACCGGGCGGCTGATTCGCAACACCCTGTCCTGCAGCGTCCCCGCTCCGGCGGCGGGCAGTCAGGCGTTGCGCGCGGTGATTGCACGCAAGTTGCGCGAACTGCATATCAACGCCTCCAGCAACCAGATCGTGGTCACCTCGGGGGCCACCCATGCGTTCTCGCTGATTCGCAAGGTGATGCTGAACCCCGGGGATTACCTGTTGGTTGAAGACCCCAGTTACCTGCTGCTGCAACTGAAGTTGATCAAGGACAGGGACTTCAACATCATCACGGTTCCGCGCCTGAGCGACGGTCCGGATCTGGAAGCGATGGAAGCCCTGGTGCTCAAGTACCGGCCTAAGCTGTTTCTGACCCAGACCCTGATCCACAACCCCACCGGCGGCAGCACCTCGCCGGCCAATGGCTACAAGATCCTCTCGCTGGCCGACAAGTATGATTTCCATATAGTCGAAGACGACATCTTCGGCTCGCTGTCGTCGCAACAGACCCTGCGCCTGGCCAGCCTGGACGGATGCAAGCGGACCTTTTACATCAGTGGTTT
>JBFKAF010000718.1:0-1999 GCA_041621735.1 Pseudomonas sp. | reverse complement strand
CTGGTCAACCTGGTGCACCAAGTACCGCTGGGCGAGGGGCAGAGCTTCAAGTCGGATCTCCGCTTCGCCCGCTCCAGCGATGACGGCGGCAGCAACGTCGACAACGACGCCTTCGGCGCACTGTTCACCTACCGCATGGGCTCCCAGGGCTTTACCGCCGGCTACCAGCGTCTGAGCGGCGACACCGGCTTCGCCTACATCGCCGGGTCGGACAACGCGCTGGTCAACCTGGTGCAGATCAACGACTTCGGCAACCAGGACGAGCACTCCTGGCAGCTGCGCTACGACTTCGACTTCGTCGCCCTCGGGGTGCCGGGGCTGACCTTCATGACCCGCTACCTGTCCGGCGACAACGTCGAGCGCGGCGCCGGTCTGAGCGAAGGCAAGACCTGGGAACGCAACAGCGACATCGCCTATGTGTTCCAGGACGGTCCGCTGAAGAATCTCGGCCTGCGCCTGCGCAACGCCACCACCCGCAGCAACATCGGCAGCGACCTGGACGAGAACCGCTTCATCGTCAGCTACAGCCTGCCGCTCTGGTAAGGCCGCGCCGACGCCACGCGATTACTCCTCGTGAATCTTGCCGGGCCAGCTGGCTCGGCCTTTTCTACCCCTCGGTTGCTCCACGGCAGTCGAAGCCAATGCGACCCGGACAGAACCGGAGCCATTCGCTGGGGTGTCGACTGTTGCTGCGAGTAACCAGCGAGCCGATGCGCGAAGGGGCATTGACTGAACACAGTAGTGATTCGGCTCGCCGCCGAATCCTAGGAGAAGTACCGGAAGAGCCGTCCTCTCCGGGGCAGGTCATCCGGGGAAGGTGTCCCGGGCCAGGCTTGGCGCAAATAGCTGGGCAAGGCATACGTGGAGGCCGCGCATGGCCCGTTTACATTGATCGGCTGCATGATAAGGAGGCCTTATGGCGCTCAAAGGAAAAACCGCCCTAATAACCGGCTCGACCAGTGGCATCGGCCTCGGCATTGCAGAGGTGCTTGCCCGCAGCGGCGCCAACGTCATCCTTAACGGTTTCGGCGACTGGCAGGCGGCGGCCGCTCAGCTTTCCCGCTTCGGCGGGCGGGTCGGCTATCACGGCGCCGACCTCGGCGACCCGGCACAGATCGAGGCGCTATTCGCTTACGCCCGCCGTGAATTCGGCCGGGTCGACATCCTGGTCAACAACGCCGGAATCCAGCACGTTTCGTCCGTGGAAAGCTTTCCGGTCGAGCGCTGGAACTCGATTATCGCGCTCAACCTCACAGCGGTATTTCACTGCACGCAACTGGCTCTGAGCGACATGCGCGAACAGAACTGGGGGCGCATCATCAATATCGCCTCGGTGCATGGCTGCGTCGGCTCCATCGGCAAGGCGGCCTATGTAGCGGCCAAGCATGGTGTACTCGGGTTGACCAAGGTGGTGGCGTTGGAAACCGCCCTAAGCGGTGTGACCTGCAACGCCCTCTGCCCCGGCTGGGTACTCACCCCGCTCGTGCAGCAGCAGATCGATGCGCGCGTCAACGCAGGCGAGTCACCCGAGCAGGCGCGCGCCGCGCTGTTGGCGGAAAAACAGCCGTCTCAGGCGTTCGTTACCCCGCAGCAGTTGGGCGAACTGACGCTGTTTCTCTGTAGCTCGGCTGCGCAGCAGGTACGCGGCGCGGCCTGGAACATAGACGGCGGCTGGCTGGCCCAGTGAGGCCAAGCGCCGGTCTTTTGTACTTGCTCCCTGCCTGGCCTGGGCGAACGGCTCAGCATTGCGCTCGCCTGACTGGCCGAGACAACGGCTCCCGCATGCTCCGGGCGCCTCTCGCACCGGGCAGAGCTTCGAGTCGGATAGCCGCTTCGCCGGGCCCTGGCGACCCGGCTTATCTATGCCTGGCGCTCAGCGCTTATGCCGCGCCGCGTACAGGCAGATCATCTCCATCGCCAGGGTGGCGCCGGCCAGGGCGGTGACTTCTGCGCTGTCATAGGGCGGCGCCACCTCCACCACGTCCATGCCGACCAGGTT
>JBFKAF010000717.1:0-2000 GCA_041621735.1 Pseudomonas sp. | reverse complement strand
GCGCCGGACTATCCAGGCGGCGCCGGGCGACAGCAGGCGCCGCTCATAGAGCGGGTCTTGCGGCTGGAAGCGCAGGCGTGCGGCCTTGCCGCCACGGGCGAAGGCGCTGTAGCCGCCGACCAGCTCCTCCAGGCGACTGCCAGCGCCGCCGAGGATCAGCGCCAGGTTCGGCTCGGCCAGCGGCGGCAGAGCCAGGGGCACACCGGCCGCGCGCAACTCGCCGGCGAAACGCTTGGGCCCGTAGGCCTCCAGCAACTGCACCGCCGGCAGGTTGAGCGAGCTGGCCAAAGCCTGGCTGGCCGACACCGCGCCGCTGAAGCCGGCGGCGAAGTTGCCCGGCCGATAATCGCCGTAACGCCGCGGCACGTCTTGCAGCAAGGATTCGGAATGGATCAGGCCGGCATCCAGGGCCATGCCGTAGAGAAAAGGTTTGAGGGTCGAACCGGGCGAGCGCAGGGCGCTGACCATGTCGACGTGACCGAAGCGCTGGGCATCACCGAGGTCCACCGAGCCGAGGTAGGCGCGCACCGCCATGCTCGGCTGCTCGACCACCAGAATCGCCGCCGAGGTGTGCGCCGGCAGCCGCGCGCGCCAGCCCAGCAGCAGGTCCTCCAGGCGCCGTTGCAAGGCGGCATCGATAGTGGTGCGGATCAGCGGCGGACTGCCGGCCGTGTTCAGGCGTCTTGCCAACAGGGGCGCCAGGCGTGGCTGTTGCCGCGGCGCGAGGATCACCGCCTCTTGCAGGGCATCCTTGACCCGCGACTGCGGCCACACCTCGAAGCGGGCCAGGCGTCTGAGCACCTTGTCGCGCGCTGCCTGGGCCCGTTCGGGGTGGCGGTCCGGGCGCAGGCGACTGGGCGCCTGCGGCAATACCGCAAGCAGGGCGGCTTCGGCGCGGGTCAGGCTGGCCGGTGACTTGCCCAGGTAGCTCCAGCTGGCCGCCGCCACGCCCTGCAAGGTGCCGCCGAAGGGCGCGCGATTGAGGTAGAGGCCGAGGATCTGCTCCTTGGACAGGTGCCACTCCAATTGCAGGGTGCGCCACAGCTGCTTGAGCTTGCCGGGCAGGCTGCGCGCATGTGGATCGAGCAGGCGCGCCACCTGCATCGACAGGGTGCTGCCGCCGGAGACCAGCCGCCCGCCCGCGAGGTTCTGCCAGCTGGCGCGCGCCAGGGCCAGGGGATTGACCCCGGGGTGGCGGTAGAACCAGCGATCCTCGTAGGTCAGCAGCGCCTCCAGGTAATAGGGCGAGACTTCTGCCGGGCTGACTGGGTAGCGCCACACGCCGTCGCGGTCGGCGAAGCGCCACAGCGGCGTGCCGTCCTCGGCCAGCACCACGCGGGCCAGGTCGTCCTCGGGCAGGGGCAAGGGGAACAGGCGGTCGGCCACCCACAGCAGTACCAGCAATAACAGCGGCAACGCTGCTAGCAGCCAGATTCGGCGGCGGTTCTTGCCGAACCTGGCCACCTGCTGCCACTGCGGGCATTTGATCAAAGCGCTAACCCCTTGAAACAAAGGTATTTATTCAACTATTAGCGGCAATTAGCCACCCACCAAAACGTCATAACAGTGACGCCACAAAACAAGCTAAAAGTGGCAAATTGACCAATCGTCGGAATACTGTCACAAGGCGATTTTTCTCTCGATTCGCGGCTTTACAGAATATCGCTACCAGCCTAAACCGATATCAAACTGATATCAGGATAAGTAGGCCGCTCACCTGGTTCAGTTGGCACGCAACCCAAGGCATCACTCTCATAACGCGACAGCAGAGGTTACCGCGAAGGCGGCAGCCCTTGGTACGACTTCGCCTCACGGAAGGCTGATCAGGGCGATCGGTGGCGAACTCGGCAGGTTCGAGCGGAGCAGTTTCCTCCCAACTTTCGACAGGACATTGATCATGGAAAAAAGTTATCCGGTTGATTCGCAGTACCCGGTGGCGAGATCGACACTGGCCAGGCTTGTCCACAGATCCGCAGCGGCTGTGCCTGCAGCCCTTATAT
>JBFKAF010000716.1:0-2002 GCA_041621735.1 Pseudomonas sp. | reverse complement strand
GCATGCAGTACGTCCCAGCCCAGGCCGAGCTTTTCCAGCACACCGGGACGGAAGTTCTCGATCAGGATGTCGGCCTCGCCGAGCAGCTTCAGCAGCACGGTGCGACCTTCCTCGTGCTTGAGATTGAGGGTCAGGGACTTCTTGTTGCGCGCCTGCACGAACCACCACAGCGACGTGCCCTCGTACAGTTTGCGCCACTTGCGCAGCGGGTCGCCGCCGTCCGGTGATTCGACCTTGATCACCTCGGCACCGAATTCGGCGCAGATGCGCGAGGCGAAGGGGCCGGCGATCAAGGTGCCGAGCTCGACCACTTTCAGGCCGGCGAGGGGTTTGCTGGGCAGGTTCATGGGCTTCCATCCATCAGGCATTGGCCGCGACTCTAACGTGAGTGGGCGGCATCGGGTAGACTTGCCGGCTATTCGCATAACCAAGAAGCCTGCCCATGGCCCTGCAAGCCACCACCTACAAAATCGACCTGAACCTCACCGACCTGGATCGCAGCGTTTATGAAAGCCTGCGTTTTACCGTGGCCAAGCACCCCTCGGAAACCGAGGAGCGCTTGGCCGTGCGGCTGATCGCCTATGCGCTGTTTTATAACGAGCAGCTGGCCTTCGGCCGCGGTCTGTCGGACGTCGACGAACCGGCGTTGTGGGAAAAGAGCCTCGATGACCGCGTATTGCACTGGATCGAAGTCGGCCAGCCGGACAGCGATCGCATGACCTGGTGCTCGCGGCGCACCGAGCGTTTCAGCCTGGTCGCCTACGGCAACCTGCGCGTGTGGCAGACCAAGGTCCTCGACCCGGTGCGCAGCCTGAAGAATCTCAACGTGGTCGCGGTACAGCAGGAGGCGTTGGAAAACCTCGCTGTGGATATGCCGCGTTCGCTGAGCTGGAGTGTGATGATCAGCGACGGCGAGCTGTTCGTCACCGATGAGCGCGGCCAGCACGAGATCCCCCTGGAGTGGCTGGCTGGCGAGCGCTGAGCCGCGCTTGCGGGTCATTCGTGATAGCGGCCTTGGCCGCGAAACGCTTTATTCAGACGCTTCTCGGCGCCGCTAGCGCTCTCGCAAGTGCTCTGCCAGCCGCGCCACTCGATTCAATTCTCGACAGGAAAATCCCGGAATACCGATGCGCATCGAACCCCGCCCGCTGCCCGCCACCCTGCCGAATCTGGGTAGTCTGCCACCTCTTTTGACTCGTCTGTATGCCGCCCGTGGCGTGCAGTCGGAGGCCGAACTGGACAAGGCGCTGGCCCGGCTGTTGCCCTATACGCAGCTGCAAGGCATCGAGGCGGCTGTCGAGTTGCTGGTGCAGGCGTTGCAGCAGCGTCAGCGCATCCTCATCGTCGGCGACTTCGATGCCGACGGTGCCACCGCCAGCACGGTTGGTGTGCTGGGTCTGCGCCAGCTCGGCGCGGCGCATGTCGATTACCTGGTGCCCAACCGTTTCGAGTACGGCTATGGCCTGACCCCGGAGATCGTCGCCGTGGCCCTGCAGAAGGCGCCGCAGTTGTTGCTCACCGTGGACAACGGCATCTCCAGTGTCGAAGGGGTCGCGGCGGCCAAAGCCGCCGGTCTGCGCGTGCTGGTCACCGACCACCACCTGCCCGGCCATGAGCTGCCGGCGGCGGATGCCATCGTCAATCCCAATCAACATGGTTGCGACTTTCCGAGCAAGGCGCTGGCCGGGGTCGGGGTGATCTTCTATGTATTGCTGGCGCTGCGCGCGCGGCTGCGCGAGCTGGACTGGTTCAGCCAGACCCAGCGCGCGGTGCCGAACCTGGCCGAGTTGCTCGACCTGGTGGCGCTGGGCAGCGTCGCCGACGTGGTGCCGCTGGATGCCAATAACCGCATCCTGGTGCATCAGGGCCTGGCGCGGATTCGCGCCGGCCGGGCGCGCCCGGGTTTGCGCGCGATTCTCGAGGTGGCCGGGCGTGAGCCGGGGCGCATCACCTCGACCGACCTGGGCTTTATCATCGGCCCACGGCTGAACGCGGCCGGGCG
>JBFKAF010000715.1:0-2006 GCA_041621735.1 Pseudomonas sp. | reverse complement strand
GGGTAATCGATGTACTGGATGGCCATCATCCACACGCCGAACAGCAGCCACAGCGGCGCGGCGACCAGGTTGACCACCGGGATGAAGGTGAGGATCAGCAGGCCGATGGCGCGCGGCAGAAAATAGCTCAGTTTGCGCGCCTCGCGGCCCAGGGTGCGCGGCACCATGGCCAGCAATTCGGCCCAGCTGAACGCCGGGAAGTTGTCTTCGCCGCGCACCACCACCTCGACCTTCTCGGCGAGAAAGCCGTTGAACGGTGCGGCGATGATGTTGGCCAGCATGGTGAAGGTGAAAAACACCATTAGCAGCACCAGCACCACGAACAGCGGCCAGAGGATGTATTCGAGAAAGCTCAGCCAGTTGGGCAGGCTCGGCATGAAGCTGTCGACCCAGCCGCCGAACTGCTGCACGGCGAAACCGACCAGGGCGACGAAGAGGATCAGGTTGATCGTCAGGGGCAGCAGCACGAACAGTCGCAAACCAGGGCTCAGCACCAGTTTCAGGCCTTCGCTGAGGTATTGCGGGCCGGACAGTACGGGAGCAGGCATAGGATTCTCCGCCAGATATGAAGTCGCGCCGACCTTACCGGCTTTGTCGGGCAGGGGAAAGTCTGCGGTGTTAGAGCGCCTTTGTGCAGTTATAGGCGTTATCTATTCATCGAATTATCAATTGATATTTCCTTAATCGAAGCGGCCTGAGTAGCCTGCTCAGCACTTTCCTCACCTTGTCACCGACATCCCCTTCAGGAGTTTTTATGAGCGTATTGGTCAACAAGCAGGCCCCTGACTTCACCGCCGCCGCTGTCTTGGGCGACGGCTCCATCGTCGACGACTTCAACCTGGCCGAACTGCGTGGCAAGTACGTGGTGCTGTTCTTCTGGCCGCTGGATTTCACCTTCGTCTGTCCCTCGGAAATTATCGCGCACAGCAACCGCATGGATAAATTCCGCGAGCTGGGCGTGGAAGTGGTCGGCGTCTCCATCGACTCGCAGTTCACCCATTACGCCTGGCGCAATACCCCGGTAGAGAAGGGCGGCATCGGCGAAGTCGGCTTCAGCATGGTCGCCGACGTCAAGCATGAAATCACCCGGGCTTACGGCATCGAGCACGAAGATGGCGTGGCGCTGCGGGCGACCTTCCTGATCGACAAGAGCGGCGTGGTGCAGCACCAGGTGGTCAACAACCTGCCGCTGGGCCGTGAAGTGGACGAGGTCATCCGTCTGGTCGAAGCCTTGCAGTTCACCGAAGAACACGGCGAAGTCTGCCCGGCTGGCTGGCGCAAGGGCCAGAAAGGTATGCAGGCGAATGCCGATGGTGTGGCTGCTTATCTGGCCGAGAACGCCAAAACCCTGTAAAAACAGCCACCGTTCGAGTTCCTTCAACAGTTTCGGGGCTTCCACATACAAAGCCTTCCCCAAGTGCTTGGAGCGCCCCTTTTAATTCGCGCCGGTTAGCCGGCCGGTAGGAGTCAGTTATGTCTGCAACACGTCATGCCCGCGTGATCATCCTCGGTTCCGGCCCGGCCGGTTACAGCGCGGCGGTCTACGCGGCGCGCGCCAACTTGAAGCCGCTGTTGATCACCGGCATGCAGGCCGGTGGCCAGTTGACCACCACCACCGAGGTCGACAACTGGCCCGGCGACGTGCATGGCCTGACCGGCCCGGCACTGATGCAGCGCATGCAGGAGCACGCCGAGCGCTTCGAGACCGAGATCGTCTTCGACCACATCAATGCCGTGGACCTGGCCGGTAAGCCCTTCACCCTGGTGGGTGACAGCGCGACCTACAGCTGCGATGCGTTGATCATCGCTACTGGCGCCAGCGCCCGTTACCTCGGCCTGCCGAGCGAAGAGGCGTTCATGGGCAAAGGTGTTTCGGCCTGCGCCACCTGCGACGGCTTCTTCTACCGCAATCGCGAAGTGGCGGTAGTCGGCGGCGGCAACACGGCCGTGGAAGAGGCACTGTACCTGGCCAATATCGCCAGCAAGGTGACCCTGGTACACCGCCG
>JBFKAF010000714.1:0-2009 GCA_041621735.1 Pseudomonas sp. | reverse complement strand
CGTGCTCATCGCCCCTGGAGCAGGAGTGCAGCTCGTCCGGGTTGATCAATATCATGCTGCCGACCGGCGCCAGATGGCTGATGCCGCGATGCTGGAAGCGGTGGACGCCCTGCTCGACCACGCCTAGGACGAAGCCCTCATGCACATGGGGCGTAAAACACTGCTCGATGTAGTGGGCGTGCAGCAACTCGACCCCGCCCAACTCGCGGGACTGCCAGAAACGTGTGTGCTCGGTGCTTCCTTGCGCCATCGCTCAACCGCTGAAACGCGCCTCCAGTTGCTGTTTGACCGCCGGCCACTGCTGATCGGTAATGCTGTACAGCACGCTGTCATCCAGACGTCCGTCGGCCAACCGGCGATGATTGCGCAGCACGCCCTCGCGCTGCGCCCCGAGTTTTTCGATGGCGCGCTGCGAACGCAGGTTGCTCGCCGCGGTTTTCAGCTGCACCCGCACCATCCGCCACGACTCGAAGGCGTGACGCAGCATCAGGTACTTCACCGAGTCGTTCAGACCACTGCCGTGCTGAGCACGATCGAGCCAGGTCCAGCCGATCTCCACCGCCGGCAGGGTCGGCAGAAACTCAGCGAAACGCGTGGTGCCGACCAACTGATCGCCGAGACGAATGACGAACGGCAACGCCTTGCCCTCGCGCTGCTCGGTCAGGCCGAGCCGGTACCAGTCCAGGCGCAGCGCACCACTCATGTACATCAGTTCCTGGCGATTGGCTTCGGCCAGGGTCACCAGTGCCGGAATATCCGCATCGACCATGGGCTCGATACGCAACGCGCCGCGCTGCAGGGTAATCAGTTGCGGCCTGAACATGGGCCCCCTCCTCGGACATAAACGCAAGCGCGCCACGCTAACAGGGCCAGTGCTGCCAGACAATTCTCGAGAGCGCGCGGCAAAGCCCCGACCTCAGGCACTTGCGACCTTGGTCGTGCCTGACGGCGCGACACTTTGCTGCGACACTGTAGAAGGTACCTTGGCACTGTATTTTCGCTCCGGGCTGGCGCCATGCTTGGCTTCCAGCTTCGACCGAACAAGCCCTAGATAGTTTGCTGTTGGAGTGTGCATGTCGTTGTCCAGCGGGCTGATCGCTGCGGTCGCCCTGATCTATATGACCATCCTGTTCGCCATCGCCTTTTATGGCGATCGCCGCCGCGCGCCCCTGTCGCCGCGCGTGCGCGCCTGGGTCTACAGCTTGTCCCTGGCCGTCTATTGCACCAGCTGGACCTTCTTCGGCGCGGTTGGCCAGGCCGCCGAGCAACTCTGGTCGTTCCTGCCGATCTACCTGGGGCCGATCATCCTGCTGCTGTTCGCCCCCTGGGTGCTGCAGAAGATGGTGATGATCAGCAAGCAGGAGAACATCACCTCGATCGCCGACTTCATCGCCGCGCGCTATGGCAAATCGCAGACCCTGGCCGTAGTGGTGGCGCTGATCTGCCTGGTCGGCGTACTGCCCTACATCGCCCTGCAGCTCAAGGGCATCGTGCTCGGGGTCAACCTGCTGATCGGCGCCGGCGCCGTGTCCACCGGCACCCGCGCCCAGGACACCGCACTGATCGTGTCGCTGGTGCTGGCGCTGTTCACCATCCTGTTCGGCACGCGCAACCTGGACGTAACCGAGCACCACCGCGGCATGGTGCTGGCCATTGCCTTCGAGGCCCTGGTCAAGCTGCTGGCCTTTCTCGCCGTCGGCACCTTCGTCACCTACGGCCTGTACAACGGTTACGCCGATCTGCTCGAGCGAGCCGCGGCCACCCCGGCCCTCGACCAGTTCTGGGCCGAGGCGGTGAACTGGCCCGCCATGCTGGTGCAGACCGGCATGGCGATGATTGCCATCATCTGCCTGCCGCGCCAGTTCCATGTCACCGTGGTGGAGAACATCGAACCACGGGACCTGCGTATCGCCCGCTGGGTATTTCCCGCCTACCTGGTGCTCGCCGCGCTGTTCGTCGTGCCCATCGCCCTGGCCGGACAGATGCTGCTGCCGGCCGGGGTGATTCCG
>JBFKAF010000713.1:0-2010 GCA_041621735.1 Pseudomonas sp. | reverse complement strand
TACTGCCGTACCCCGCCGAAAGACATGCAGGTGACCCCGCTGTTTGCCGAGGAAGTGTTCCCGGTGTGCAGCCCGGGCTATCTGGCCAAGAACCCGACCCTGAGTACCCCGCAGCAGTTGGCCGACTGCACCTGGCTGTGGTTGGAAGATCCGCAGCGCGACTGGATCGGCTGGTCCGAATGGTTCCAGCGCCTGGGCCTGAAAAGCCTTGAGCCGCGGCGGCGGATCAACATCAACAGCTACTCGATGCTGATCCAGTCGGCGCTCAGTGGTCAGGGCATCGCGCTGGCCTGGTCGAACCTGGTCGATAACCACCTACAGACCGGTGCCCTCGTTAGGCCGATCGATACCGTGCTGCAGTCGGATGCGCAGTTCTGCCTGCTCGAACCACTAGGCCGGGGCGTGATGCGTCAAAGCGTCAAATGCTTCCGCGCCTGGTTGCTCGAGCAGTTGCCGCCTGCGTTGGACGACGCCACGCTCGGCAGCGGCGCATAAATACCGGGCCGAAACGAACGCTGCCGCAGGCTTGTGGCCTGCGGCAGCGTTGCATGGAGCAGTCGCGGCGCTAGTTGTTGGACTATGCGCGGCTATTCCTCAGCAGGCCTTTCGCGCGGGTAGCGCGAGGGGAGTGGCCCCGCCCAGGGCGGGCGCAGGCGCAATGCCTGGTTCGCCCTGGGAGTGTTCCTGCATAGCGACTGGTATCCCGGTGGTGGCGTGGGAAAGCCAGCGGAGCCGTCATGGCGCAGGCAGCGCGTCGCGAGCGGACTCAGGTGCAGGATGAATACCTTGATCGATGGGGGTTGGATGCTTTCCAGCCGCTTGGCATCACCAGCAACGGCCAATAAATTCGCTTAAAAACGCTCGATCTGCGCCAGGGCAGGCGAGCCAGGTGGCTGCCTGCCGCGCGCGCTTGGATGCCGCCGCCCGGCCGCCTGCCGGTGGCGCAGGGCTGATTCGAGGGTGGCTAAAGTGGCGTTTTTCCGAGCCCTGTAGCAAGCCATTTATTGTCATGGATTGATGATCTTTACGCATATAAAAGCCCCGCCATGGGGCTGGCAGCGGCCAAGCAAGGCGCTGCGCGGGGCTTTTGAGATTAATGATTAAAAGTCATAAATTCGGCTGTAAAAATCGTTTGTCGAACAATCCCCCGATTCTCGAAACTCGCTGCCAACGGAGCCTGGCCAGTGAGCCTGCCGATCATCATCCACCGTGCCCAGCAGGGGAGAACAACAATGACTTCGACCACTTCTCAACAAATTCCTGTGCATCATCTGGAAACCGTCCTCAACCCGATTCACCAAGCCACCGGGCTGAGCAACGAGTTCTACACCGAGCAGCGTCATTTCGAGCTGGAGCGCGATCAGGTGATGGGCAAGACCTGGGCCTGCGTCGGTTTCGCCAGCGACCTGACCCAGAATGGTTCGGTCAAGCCGGTCGACTTCATGGGCCTGCCGCTGCTGCTGATGCGCAACCGCGAGGGTCTGGTGCAGGTGTTCCACAACGTCTGTAGCCACCGCGGGATGAAGCTGGTGCAGGAAGAAGGCACCGTGCAGGGCGTGATTCGCTGCCCCTACCACTCCTGGACCTACGATCTGAATGGCGGCCTGCGCGGCACGCCGCACGTCGGAGGTATCGATGTGCACAAGGACGAGCGCTTCGCCTGCGAAAAGCACGGCCTGAAGGCCATCCGCAGCGCCATCTGGATGGACATGGTGTTCGTCAACCTGTCCGGCGATGCCCAGCCGTTGGAAGAGATGCTCGCGCCGTTGACCGCGCGCTGGAGCCAGTTCCTCGGTGAAGACGGCATGGGCCTGCTGCGCCGCCGGGCGCACATGGACGCCACCACCCTGGACATCAACTGCAACTGGAAGCTGGCGGTGGAGAACTACTGCGAGGCCTACCACCTGCCGTGGGTGCACCCGAGCCTGAACACCTATTCGCGCCTGGAAGACCACTACAACATCCTGTTCGACGAGCATTTCGCCGGTCAGGGCAGCTACGCCTACAACC
>JBFKAF010000712.1:0-2026 GCA_041621735.1 Pseudomonas sp. | reverse complement strand
CAGGAGAGCCCGGCGACCTTCGTCGAGGAAGTGGCGGTGATGATCGACAGCCGGCGTGCCCTGGAGATCGACCCTTCGGCCGCACAAGTCGATGTGCCCGAATACGTGAACTCCTGGCGCGCGCCGGGTAAGCAAGGTTGAACAACTCCCTGTAGGAGCTAGCTTGCTGACGATGCGCTTGTTGTTGCATTCCCAGCCGCCAGCCAACTGGCTCCTACATAACGTGCTGACTTACGGAATTTTTTATGAAACTCGCATCGTTGAATCAAGGCCGTGATGGCGTGCTGGTCGTGGTCTCCCGTGACTTGAGCCACGCGGTGAAAGTCCCGCAGATCGCCGCCACCCTGCAGGTCGCCCTGGACGACTGGGCGGTCAAGCGTCCTCATCTGGAGGCCACCTACCAGCGCCTGAATGACGGGCTCTGCGAAGACGCCTTCCTCTTCGATCAGGCCGATTGCCACAGCCCGTTGCCGCGCGCCTACCACTGGGCCGACGGTAGCGCCTACGTCAACCACGTCGAACTGGTACGCAAGGCGCGTGGTGCCGAGATGCCGGAAAGTTTCTGGCACGACCCGCTGATGTACCAGGGCGGTTCCGACTGCTTCATCCCGCCGCGCAGCCCGATCCGCATGGCCGACGAGGCCTGGGGCATCGATCTGGAAGCCGAGCTGGCGGTGATCACCGATGACGTGCCGATGGGCGCCACGCCGGCCGAGGCGGCGCAGCACATCCAGCTGCTGATGCTGGTCAACGACGTGTCGCTGCGCAACCTGATCCCCGGTGAGCTGGCCAAGGGCTTCGGTTTCTACCAGAGCAAACCGTCGTCGAGCTTCTCGCCGGTGGCGGTCACCCCGGACGAGCTGGGCGACTGCTGGAAAGACGGCAAGGTGCATCGGCCGCTGGTGTCGCACATCAATGGCCAGTTGTTCGGCCAACCGGATGCCGGCACCGACATGACCTTCAACTTCCCCACGCTGGTGGCCCATGCCGCCAAGAGCCGGCCGCTGGGCAGCGGCAGCATCATCGGCTCCGGCACTGTGTCCAACTACGACCGCAGTGCCGGCTCTTCCTGTCTGGCCGAGAAAAGAATGCTGGAGATGGTCGAGCACGGCGAGGCGCAGACGCCGTTCCTCAAGTTTGGCGACCGGGTGCGCATCGAAATGTTCGATGCGCACGACAAGAGCATCTTCGGCGCCATCGATCAGGTCGTGGAACGCTATGAACACTGAGCTGACGCTCTACGGTTACTGGCGCTCCAGCGCCGCCTACCGGGTGCGCATCGCGCTGAACCTCAAGGGCCTGGCTTACCGGCAGGTGCCGGTGCACCTGGTCAAGGACGGCGGCCAGCAGCACGCGCCCGAATACCAGGCGCTCAATCCGCAGCAGCTGCTGCCGCTGCTGGTCGACGGCGAGACCAGGATCGCCCAGTCGCTGGCGATCCTCGAATACCTCGAGGAAGTCTTCCCGGTGCCGACTTTGTTGCCGGCCGACCCGGCGCTGCGTGCCCAGGTGCGCTCGCTGGCGCTGCATATCGCCTGCGAGGTGCATCCGCTGAACAATCTGCGCGTGCTGCAGTATCTGTCCGCCGAGCTGGGGGTCGACGACGAGGCGAAGAGCGCCTGGTATCAGCACTGGCTGCACTCTGGCCTGGCGGCGGTGGAGCAGGGCCTGGCGCTGTTCGGCGGGCGTCTGTCGCTCGGCGAGCAACCCGGTTACCTGGAGGCCTGTTTGATTCCTCAGGTGTACAATGCGCGCCGTTTTAACTGTGACCTCGATGCGTACCCGCGCATTCTCGCTATGACGGCGCGTTGTGAAGCCCTGCAAGCCTTTAAGCAGGCGGCCCCAGAAGTGCAACCCGACGCCCAATAAGGTTTATCCCGCCTTGCTTATTCCGCCGCACCACAAGTGCGGCGGGTTCGATCCCGTCACGGATAAAAACAAACAGGTGACGCATGACCCGTGAAAAACCCAAGAACCTCTGGCTCTCGCGCTGGGGTTTCATCCTTGCTGCAACCGGCTCCGCAGT
>JBFKAF010000711.1:0-2030 GCA_041621735.1 Pseudomonas sp. | reverse complement strand
GGGCCCTGGCGATATACCGTTCGTTTGCGCCGATAGTGCTCATCGACGGGGCTGATAAAAGCCGCTGCCCAATCCGTGCCGACCGGGTAAGCTCCAGCAGATGAACTACCTCGCTCACTTACACCTCGGCGGCAACGCGCCGGCGCAACTGCTCGGCAGCCTGTATGGCGACTTCGTCAAAGGGCCGCTGGCCGGGCAGTGGCCGGCGGATATCGAGGCGGCGATCCGCCTGCACCGGCGTATCGATGCCTTTACCGATAGCCATCCGCTGCAGGCCCAGGCCCGTGCGCGCTTTCCCGCCGAGCGGCGGCGCTGCTCGGGGATCTTGCTGGATCTGTTTTTCGACCATTGTCTGGCGCTGCATTGGGCTGACTACGCGGCCGAACCCTTGCCGCAATTCACCGGGCGGGTCTATCGGGTGCTGGCCGCCGAGCCGAACCTGCCTGAACGCTTGGCGCTGATTGCGCCGCGCATGGCCGCCCAGGACTGGCTGGGCAGCTACCGCGAGTTCGCCGTGCTGGAGCAGGTGATCAATGGCATGGGCCGGCGCCTGTCGCGCCCCGGCCTGCTGGAGGGCGGTCTGATCGAGCTGGAACGTTTGTATGAGCCGCTGAGCGAGGACTTTCGCGCCTTCTACCCCGAGCTGCAGCGCTTCGTCGCTCTGCAACTGGATCAGCAGCGCGGCATGCCGGGGGCTGAGCGCTAGGCCGCCTCGGCTGCGCTATCGCGCGCCGCTGCGGCTGCACGGACGCCAAACAGGGCGGCAGACACCGCTTGTTGCGCCTGCCGCGCCAGCGCATTGCGATTCAGCGCGGCGCTGGCAATCGGTTGCAGCAGTTGGATGTCCACCTCGGCCACCTCGCTGGCGAGCAGGCGCAGCAGGTGCGAGAGCATGTCGTCGTCGCCGATGAAGGGCGCGACTGTGCACGGTTCACCGTTGCGCAAGTAACGAATCGCCACTGGCTGTACGGCCACCCCGCTGTCGATCGCGCTGCTCAGCAAGCGACCGTGGAAGGTGCGCAGAACCTGGCCATCGGTGGTGGTGCCTTCGGGGAAGATCAGCAGGTGCCGGCCTTGCTGCAAGTGGCGGCCAAGCTGCTGGTTGAGCAGGCCGCTGTCGCCCGCACCGCGCTGGATAAACAGGGTGCCGGCCTGCTGCGCCAGCCAGCCGGCCACGGGCCAGCGGCGCACCTCGGCTTTCGACAGAAAGGACAGCGGGGTGAGCATGCCGAGCAGCGGAATGTCGGTCCAGGACACATGGTTGCTGAGCCACAGCATTGGCGTCTGTGGCAGCTCGCCGCGTACCCTGAGGCGAAACGGCAGGGCGGCGGCGAGGCGGGCGAGAAACCAGCGGCTGATGCGTTGGCGCAGGGCCGTCAAGTCATGCCGCAGGAGCTTTTCCAGCAGGCTCACCGTGCCGGCCAGCAGGGTGCCCAGGCCGATCACGGCCAACAGACGCAGCAGGCGCAGGTACAGACGCAGGTTTTTCATCGAGCATTCCTAAGCGAGCAGACAGCGATGCCGGCACTGTCTACAGAGTGCCGGCGCGCTATGCAACCAGGATCAGACTGCCGCCTTGAAGTGGCGGGCGTAGCGCGGGCAGAGTTCGTCACGCTTGAGCAGGATGAACACGTCGGCGACCTGGAAATCCCGGTCCCAACACGGTTCGCCGCAGATCTTCGCGCCCAGGCGCATGTAGGCCTTGAGCAGCGGTGGCATCTCGGCGATCACGTTACCCGGCAGGTCCAGGGCGGGCAGCGGGCACTTCGGTTCGGCGCGCAGGTGCTCGGTGCACAGATAACGCTCGCGCAGGCGCTGCATGATCGCCTGGGCCTGGATGCCGCCATCCTGCATGGGGATGCTGGCGCAGCCCATCAGGTAACGGTAGCGGCCCTGGTTGAGCACTTCGGCCAACTCGCCCCAGAGCACGGCGATGGTGGCGCCGTTGCGGTAGGCGGGATCGACGCAGGTGCGGCCAATCTCCAGCACCGGGCCTTCGAGGTGCGCCAGGCCGTGCAGGCTGAACTCTT
>JBFKAF010000710.1:0-2031 GCA_041621735.1 Pseudomonas sp. | reverse complement strand
GACATCCGCTTCAAGCCAGTGGCCCAATACATCGCCGTGCAACTGATCGTGATGGCGGCGGCCAACCCGATTTCAGCAACAGGAAGACGCTTGTCGGAGTTGAGGGCGGGAATCGGCGGGCTGTTTCTGGATCACCGCCCAAGGCCCTCAAGGCCAAGGACGGTGAAGATTTCGAAGACCCGCTACCCCGTGGATCGGAAGGCTGCTCCGCTTAAGTGAACAGCATTACATCAATCGATGGGCCTTTTGTTATTTCTGCGCTGCGCGGAATCTGTTGCTTGCAGCCATTGATGCACGCGGCTTTAGCTGCCGAGCATATCCCGCGCCAGTGCTTCGGCGACGCGAATGCCGTCGACCCCGGCCGAGAGAATCCCGCCGGCGTAGCCCGCGCCTTCGCCGGCCGGGTACAGGCCCTTGACGTTGAGGCTCTGCAGGCTGTCGTCGCGGGTGATGCGCAGCGGCGAGGAGGTGCGGGTTTCGATGCCGGTGAGCACCGCGTCGGCCAGGGCGAAGCCCTTGATCTGCTTGTCGAAGGCCGGCAGCGCTTCGCGGATCGCCTCGATGGCGAAGTCCGGCAGCGAAGGCGCCAGGTCGCCGAGCTTGACCCCCGGTTTGTACGACGGCTCGACGCTGCCCCATGCGGTGGAGGGCTTGCCGGCGATAAAGTCGCCGACCAGCTGTCCCGGCGCCTCGTAGGTGCTGCCGCCGAGGATGTAGGCGTGGGATTCCAGGCGCTCCTGCAACTCCACCCCGGCCAGCGGGCCGCCCGGATAATCCTGTTCCGGGGTGATGCCGACGACGATGCCGGCGTTGGCGTTGCGCTCGTTACGCGAGTACTGGCTCATGCCGTTGGTCACCACCCGGTGCGGTTCGGAGGTGGCGGCGACCACGGTGCCGCCGGGGCACATGCAGAAGCTGTAGACCGAGCGGCCGTTCTTGGCGTGGTGCACCAGTTTGTAGTCGGCGGCGCCGAGCTTGGGGTGGCCGGCATATTTGCCCAGGCGCGCGCGGTCGATCAGCGATTGTGGGTGTTCGATACGAAAGCCCACCGAGAACGGCTTGGCTTCCATGTGCACGCCACGGCTATGCAGCATGCGGAAGGTGTCGCGCGAGCTGTGGCCCAGAGCGAGGATCACGTGGCGGCTGCGAATCTGCTCGCCGCCTTCCAGCTCCACGCCGTGCAGTTGGCCATCCTCGATCAGCACGTCGCTGACCCGCTGCTGGAAGCGCACTTCGCCGCCCAGCGCCTTGATTTCCTCGCGCATGGTGGCGACCACGCCGGTCAGGCGGAAGGTGCCGATGTGCGGCTTGTTGACGTAGAGAATCTCTTCCGGTGCGCCGGCTTTGACGAACTCGTGCAGCACCTTGCGGCCGAGGTGCTTGGGGTCCTTGATCTGGCTGTACAGCTTGCCGTCGGAGAAGGTGCCGGCGCCGCCCTCACCGAATTGCACGTTGGACTCCGGATGCAGCTGGTTCTTGCGCCACAGGTCCCAGGTGTCCTTGGTGCGCTGGCGCACTTCGGTGCCACGCTCCAGCACGATGGGCTTGAGGCCTGCCTGGGCGAGAATCAGCGCGGCAAAGATCCCGCAGGGGCCGAAGCCGACCACCACCGGGCGCTGGCCGAAATCGTCGGGCGCCTGACCCACCGGCTTGTAGCGGGTGTCCGGGGCAATGTTGATGTGGCGGTCGTCGCCGAAGCGGGCCAGCAGCGCGGCTTCATCGCGCAGGCTGCAGTCGATGGTGTAGATGAAGTGCAGTTCGCTGGACTTCTTGCGCGCATCGTAGCTGCGCTTGAACAGGTTGAAGTCGAGCAGGTCGCCGTCGTCGATCCCCAGGCGCTGGATGATGGCCGGGCGCAGGGCTTCTTCGGGGTGATCGAGGGGCAACTTGAGTTCGGTGATGCGCAGCATGAGGCAATCCAATATCAGGGCCGGAGGCAACCCGGCAGCTTTTTGCGAGGCGGCGATTATACCCGCGATTGCGCCGCAAGCGGCGCTGCCGCCGGCGACCGGGTGACCGTCGGGGCTGAGT
>JBFKAF010000709.1:0-2039 GCA_041621735.1 Pseudomonas sp. | reverse complement strand
TTGGCGATCGACGAGCCGGAGATCATTCCGGTCAAGCCGGACGCCACCACCGCGGCCTTGGCCGGACCGCCGCGCAGATGACCGAGCAGGCTGAAGGCCAGCTGAATGAAGTAGTGCCCGGCGCCGGCGCGCTCGAGCAGGGCACCGAACAACACGAAGAGGAAGACGAAGCTGGTGGACACGCCGAGGGCGATGCCGAACACCCCTTCGGTGGTGATCCACTGGTGGTTGGCCATGGCGGTGAAGCTCACCCCGCGATGGGCCAGCAAACCGGGCATATAGGGCCCGGCCAGGCTGTAAATCAGGAAGATCAGGGCGATGATCGCCAACGGCGGGCCGAGCGCGCGGCGGGTGGCTTCCAGCAGCAGCGGAATGCCGATGCAGGCAGTCACCAGGTCGGCGGTGGTCAGGCTGCCGGGGCGCTGCGCCAGGTCCTGGTAGAAGATAAACAGGTAGGCCGCGCTGGCCGCGGCGACCAGTCCCAGGGCGACATCCAGCAGCGGCACGCGGTCACGCGGCGAGCGCTTGAACGCCGGGAAGGCGAGAAACGCCAGGAGCAGGGCGAAGGCCAGGTGGATGGCACGAGTCTCGGTGTTGTTCAACACGGCGAAGTTGAAGATGAACGGCAGCGGCGAGGCGATCCATAACTGGAACAGCGACCAGAGCAGGGCCAGGCCGGCGATCACCTGGGCCATGGCGCCGGCCGGCGTGCGCGCGCCGACGTCCTGGGCAATCAGTTCTTCGGTGGACAGTTGCTTGTCATGCATGGAGTGCAACCTGCAATCGATAAATCGGAGAACGGCAAAGCCCGCGGCCTTGCGGTTCGCGGGCTGTATCCAAGCTTAGGCTAGTCCATCACCGGGCAGCTGCCAGGCGGGAACCAAGGAGCTGGCCCGCCGCAGCAACGGCAGGGCCAGACAGCCGGATTACATCCAGCCGCGCTCCTTGTAGTAGCGCACGGCGCCTTCATGCAGCGGTGCGGTCAGGCCAACCTTGATCATCTCTTCGGCTTTCAGGTCGGCGAAGGCCGGGTGCAGGCGCTTGAAGCGGTCGAGGTTGTCGAATACCGACTTGACCAGCTGGTAGACCACTTCCGGGTCGGCCTTGGCCGTGGTGGAAAGCACGGCCTTGCCACCGATGGACGGGGTCGCGGCATCGTTGCCCTTGTACATGCCACCGGGAATCTCGGCCTTGGTGTAGTAGGTCTTCTGCGCCAGCAGCTTGTCGATATCGGCGCCCGTCACCGGTACCAGCACCGCGTCGGTGGTGGTGGTGGCTTCCTGGATCGCGCCGTTGGGGTGACCGACGAAGTAGGTCATGGCGTCGATGTTGTTGTCGCCCAGGGCGGACGCCTGTTCGGCCGGTTTGAGCTCGGCGGACAGGGCGAATGCCGACTTGTCCCAGCCCTTCACCGCCATGATCTCGTCGAGGGTGTCGCGCTGCCCGGAACCCGGGTTGCCGACGTTGACGCGCTTGCCTTTGAGGTCGTCGAAGCTGCTGATCTTGGCGTCGCGGCGGGCGAGGATGGTGAACACTTCGCTCTGCAGGGAGAACAGCGCGCGGATATCGTCCATGGCGCCTTCGGCCTGGAACGGCGCCAGCCCCTGGAGGGCCTTGTATTGGTGGTCCGACTGCATGATGCCGAAACTGAACTCACCACTGCGCAGGCCATTGACGTTGGCCACGCCGCCACCACTGGCCGGCGCGTTGCATTTGATCTTGTTCTCAACCGCCGCGCGGTTGACGAAGCGGCAGATCGACTGACCGGCCACGTAATAAACGCCTGTCTGCCCGCCGGTGCCGATGGTGACGAACCTATCCTCGGCCTGTGCCGCGCCACTCAGGGTGATACCCGCGAGTGCTGCCGACAGGACCCATGCGAGGGATTTGCCTTTCATGGGATTTCTCCTTTTCTGGTTGTGTGAGCCGCCCGCGCCTTATGGGCTGCGGTCGGAGGCGGCGAAGTCTAACTGCTGAAGCCACATCGCGCAGCGCAAAATCAGTGTAGTCGCCATCCGCCGGCGCGGGAGTCCGCCTGA
>JBFKAF010000708.1:0-2039 GCA_041621735.1 Pseudomonas sp. | reverse complement strand
ATCGCTCTCGAAGCGCGCCATGGCCACGTCGAGTATCGGCTGCAGACGCTGGGCATGGATGCCTTCGACTATGTAGGCGCTGACGCCGGACTGAATGGCCTGGCGCATGACGGCCGGGTCATGTTCGTCGGTGAACATGACTATGGGACGCGGCTGGTCACGGGTCACCAGCACCACCTGTTCCATCACGTCCCGGCCAGGGGATTCGGTATCGATCAGGATGACATCGGGGCGCACGGCCTCGACCCGCTCAGGCAGATCGATGGTCAGCCCTGACTCGTCGATGACCTCGAAACCCGACTCGATCAGCGCATTTTTCAGGCGGCCGACTTTCTTCGGGGTGTCGTTGATCAGAAGGATTCGCAGCATGTTGGCAATAGCCTCAAGGGTTTTACAGGGCTAAGGGGGCGACGCTGTCGCGCGGTGTTCTTATTGTAAAGCTGTTGGCGTAGCCGGCGGGATCGGAGCCGTCCCACAGCGTGCCATCGAGCAGTAGCGAGCTGCGCATGGTGCTGGCGGGCACGGCGATGTCCACGGCGCTGGCCGCCTCCCGGTAGAGATCCAGTTGATGAATGCGCTGGGCGATCGCCAAGTAGTCAGGGTCCTCCTTGAGCAGGCCCCAGCGACGGAACTGGGTCATGAACCAGATACCGTCGGATAGCCAGGGCATGGTCACCTGACCGTCGGCGAAGAAGCGCAGCGGATGTGGATCGAGCCAGGCATTGCCCAAGCCATCCTGATACTGACCGAGAAAGCGCGGCTGGATCGCCGACAGCGGCGCATCGACATAGTCGCTGCCGCTGATCAGTTGCGCAGTGCTGCGCTTGTTGGCTTCGTTCTGGTCGATGAAGCGGCTGGCTTCGAGCACGGCCATGGTCAGGGCACGGCTGGTGTTGGGGTACTGCTCGACGAATTCGCGGGTCACGCCGAGGACCTTTTCCGGGTGATCGGCCCAGATCATCTGGCTGGTGGCGAGGGTAAAACCTTGCTCTTCTTCCACGGCCAGCGCGCCCCAGGGGCCGCCAGCGCAGAAGCCGTCGATGCGCGCGGCCTTGAGGTGAGCGACCATCTGCGACGGTGGCACAACCACGGTGTTGACGTCTTCCAGCGGGTGGATGCCCTGGCTGGCCAGCCAGTAGTACAACCACATGGCGTGGGTGCCACAGGGAAAGGTTTGCGCGAAGGTCAGTTTTGCACCAGCTTGGCGCACGCGAGCGACGAGCGCCTCGGCAGAGGTCACGCCGGCCCGTTTGAGCGGCTCGGAGAGATTGATCGCCTGGCCGTTCTGGCACAGGCCCATGAGGATGGCCATGTCGGTGGCCGGGCCGCTGAGCCCGAGGTGGATACCGTAGACCTGTCCATAGAGCATCTGGGCAGCGTCCAGTTCGCCACTCAACAGCTTGTCGCGCAGGGTCGCCCAGGAGGCTTGACGCTGCAGGTTGAGGGTCAGTCCGTAGGGTTGGGCGAAGCCCTGGGTGGCGGCGACGATCAGAGAGGCCGAGTCGCTCAGGGCCATGAATCCCAGGTCCAGCGCGCTCTTTTCCGGTGCATCGCTTCCCGTAACCCAGGCCAGTGCATCGGTACGGGGAGTGTTCTGCTCGCTCATTGTGCTTTTCCCATCTCAACAGCAAAGAGCGTCGTAGCAGTGACAGCCTGAGGCGGCGACTGACACGACACCATTGTCTATAAGGTTGTTCGTTGCGGGTGCGATCTTGATGAGTGAGTTAAAGCAATCGATATGCCAGTGCAGGGCAATCGCTTGAACACTGATCCTGTACAGGGGGCATCTGGCCGGCTCGATGCTCGGTTATAGGTGCTGCAGGGTTGAGCCGGGCGGTGGTTAAACCAGGAAAAGAAAAAGCCCCGCACGGGGCGGGGCTCTTCTTCACGCGGGGTAACGCTTAGGCTTGAACGACCGGGATCTGGGCGTTGGCAGCGGCTTCGCGGAACTCGGCGATCTGGTCGAAGCTCAGGTAGCGGTAAACGTCGGCAGCCATGCTGTCGATGTCTTTCGCGTAGACCATGTACTCCTCGACGGT
>JBFKAF010000707.1:0-2041 GCA_041621735.1 Pseudomonas sp. | reverse complement strand
TCGCCCGCTGTACATCGCCGTATCCGGCCTGTTGCTCGTCCTCGGTTGCCTGTTCGCGCTGGCCTACGGCCTGGCCTGGCGCCCCGCCGAGCGCGAGGCCGCCCCGGTCAGCTGCGCGGCCAAGGCGCCGATACTGCAACCAGGCCAGGCTCTGAAAGTGATGACCTGGAACGTGCAGTACCTGGCCGGCAAAGGTTATGTGTTCTGGTACGACCTGGCCGACGGCAGCGGCCCCGACCGACGCCCGAGCAGCGCCGACCTGGCCACCACCCTCGACGCAGTGGCACGGCTCATTCGCGACGAGCAGCCCGACCTGATCCTGCTGCAAGAGCTGCACGACGGCGCCAAGGCCAGCGACTACCAGGATCAGCTGGCGCTGCTGCAAGCGCGCCTGAGCGACCTCTACCCCTGCAACAGCCAGGCCTTCTACTGGAAAGCCGCATTCGTCCCGCAGCCGAAGATTCTCGGCAGCGTCGGCATGAAACTCGGCACCCTCAGCCGCTACCGCATCGCGCGCGCCGAACGCCTGCAATTGCCCAGGATACCGGCCGACCCGCTCAGTCGCCTGTTCAATTTGCAGCGCGCGCTGCTGGTCAGCTACCTGCCCATGCGCGGCGGCGCGCAACTGGCGGCGATCAACACCCACCTGGACGCCTTCGCCCAGGGCGATGACACCATGCGCCGGCAGGTGGCGATGACCGTCAGGCTGCTCGACCAACTGCAAGCCGCAGGCACGCCCTGGCTACTCGGCGGCGACTTCAACCTGCTGCCACCCGGCCAGTACCAGCACCTGCCTGCGGCCCAGCGCAGCTGGTATGCCGCCGACGGCGAGCTGCAAGAGCTGGCCGCGCGCTACCCGATGATCCCCAGCCTGGCCGAAGCCGGTGGCGCGCAGCAGGCCGCCTGGTACACCCACTTCCCCAACGACCCCAGCGTGCGGGGGGCCGACCGCACCCTCGACTACCTGTTTCACAGCCAGCAACTGACCCGCCTGGACGCCCAGGTACGCCGGCACGACAGTTCGAGCATTTCCGACCATTTGCCGCTGAGCGCCCGGCTGTTGCTGCCGACGCTCGACTAGAGGTGTAAACCCAGTACGTTGTTCAGTGAAAGAGGAGCACGCCTGTCAGGAACTTGCTGCGGCCGGCGAGGATTTGCGCCGGCCCTGAGCCAGACGAGCTAGCTGCCAGCCCTTTACTTTCTCGGCTTGGCCCGCGCCGTGGGTTCGGCGATCAGCGGGTCGTCCGGCCAGTAGTGCTTGGGGTAGCGGCCCTTCAGGTCCTTCTTCACCTCGGCATAGGTACTGCGCCAGAAGTTAGCCAGGTCCTGGGTCACCTGCACTGGGCGCCGCGCCGGTGACAACAGGTGCAGCTTGACCACTTGCCGGCCGCCGGCGATGCGCGGCGTCTCGGCCAGGCCGAACAGCTCCTGCAAACGCACCGCCAGCACCGGCGGCTGCTCGCTGTAATCCAGGCCGATGCGCGAACCAGACGGCACCGCCAGAGTGCGTGGCGCCAGTTCGTCCAAGCGCTGTGGCAGCGGCCAGGGCAGCAGATTCTGCAACAGGCTGGACAGGTCCAGGTTGGCGAAGTGACTGAGGCGGGTGACCGGTGCCAGATAAGGTTGCAGCCACGCCTCCAGACTGGCCAGCAAGGCCGCATCGCTGACATCCGGCCATTCGCTCTGGCCTTTCTCACTCAGCTCCAGATGGCGCAGCAGCAGCACCCGCGCCTGCCACTGGCGCCGTTCTGGCGTCCAGGGCAGCAGCTCCAGGCCCTTGCGCCGGACCAGGCCAAGCAGCGCGCGACTGCGCTGCACCTCGTCCAGCCGGGCCAGTGGCTCGCGGCTCAACACCAGTTCACCGACCTTGCGCTGGCGCTCGGCACGCAGCACGCCTTCGCGCTCGTCCCAGTCGAGCAGCTGCAATTCACTGACCTGCTCACTCAGCACCGATTCGAACAATTGCGGCTCAAGCTCGGCGGCCTGGTAGATGCGTTCCTCGCGCTGGCCCTGACGGCTGCCCAGATCGGCGACCACCAGC
>JBFKAF010000706.1:0-2044 GCA_041621735.1 Pseudomonas sp. | reverse complement strand
GCATGATCGAGCCTTTCGTCGAGCGTCAGGTGCGCACCGAGGGCAGTCAGCGGCTGATCTCCTACGGCGTCTCCAGCTACGGTTACGACGTGCGCTGTGCCGACGAATTCAAGGTGTTCACCAACATCAACTCGGCCACGGTCGACCCGAAGAACTTTGACGAGAAGAGCTTCGTCGATGTGAAGAGCGATGTGTGCATCATTCCGCCAAACTCCTTTGCCCTGGCGCGCACCGTCGAGTACTTCCGCATCCCGCGCAATGTACTGACCATCTGCCTGGGCAAGAGCACCTATGCGCGCTGCGGCATCATCGTTAATGTCACCCCGCTCGAGCCGGAGTGGGAGGGCCACGTGACCCTGGAATTCTCCAACACCACCACGCTACCGGCGAAGATCTATGCCAACGAGGGCGTGGCGCAGATGCTGTTCCTCGAGTCCGACGAGGCCTGTGAGGTCTCCTACAAGGACCGCGGTGGCAAATATCAGGGGCAGCAAGGTGTGACGCTGCCCAAGGCCTGATAGAGCACGGTCTATATTGCGTCGAATCGATATGCCGGGCCTGTGCCCGGCTTTTTTGTGCGCGTTGTTCGGCATTCGATAAATACCAAGCAACAAAAGGCGCTGTCGGCGCCCTTTGGCATCAATCGATGCGGTGTGGATCTGTAGTGGCAGGGCAAAGCGTTCAATGGTGCAGGCCGCCTCTGATAGCGACTGATGCGAACTGCTAGGGCAGGAGAGGTTCTAACGGCATCAAGGGGTTCGTATTGGCGCGAACCGGAGAACAGTCTCTGGAGGACTAAGCGAGTTATGGCTAAGTGGATGATCACCTATAGCAAAGACGAAGGGACCGGGGTGCTCGAGGTCGAAGCAGACGACAAGCCGAGCCTGGAGCAGGCGGTGCAATGGCTGCTGGAGATGGCGGCGCAGAAGTACCCGCAAGAGGAGCCCAAGGATATGCCCCATGAAACCCAAACGCCGGCAGTTCGCCTATTGGAGCGCTATGGCATTGCCGTTACCGGTATTTCCCTCGAGTGAGCTTGCCACAGTCGAGGCGGAGGCTCGCGTTGCGAGTGAAACCGTCTGCGCTGCTTGTCTGGTTCGGGCAAATTGCAGGCAAAAGAAAGGACGCCAGTAGGCGCCCTAAAAGATGATCTATGGAGTAAGTCCACTTACTCAGAGTGAAGGTGTTACGGATTGGTTCCACGGCCAATGAAAAACATTCGTCACTGGCCGGGCATCAACAGCAGTCGTTTGGTGCCGTAGGTCTTCTCCAGATTTTTCGACTGGAATGGGAAGCTCATGTAACGGCCCTTGAGCCAGGCGTCGATGCCGTCAGCGTAATGCTGGCTGGCCGGGTTGCCGGACTGGCCCGAGCTGTTCAGGCCGATCAGCGGCTCCTCGCGGCCGAAGTCGACGACGATGCGCATGGCCGGTATCAGCCAGGTGTCGAAATTTTCTCCCCAGTGGTAGGCCGAAACATTCAGGGTGCTGTGGTCGCCGCCGGCCGGGAAGGGGCCGCGATCGAGGTAACCCGCAATGGCGTTGAGCTTGGCGCGTTGGCTGGCGCTCATGTATTTCGCCAGTTGCGTGGTTTCGCTGGCCCAGGTGTAGCTGTGCAGCTTGCCCCACTGCCAGCTCGTGCGGTCGCCGCCCAGTCTGCTTTCGGCAAAGGTCAGCGCGGCAGCCAGGCTGCGCGCGAGGATGGCCGGCTTGTCTTCTTTTTGCGGGGTGCCTCGATCGTCCCAGAACGGACTGTCCTCACGAGCGAGCAGGTGGTCGGCCTGGGCCGAGTAGGAGCTGTTGGCGGTTTCCACCAGGGCGTTCCAGGCTGGGCTGGTGTCCGGCCCCAGCTCGTCGAGGAATATCTGCCGCGCGCTCTCATGCAGGAAGGCGCCGTACAGCGTAGCGTCGGCCGAGTCGGCGGCGAGTTTGCCGTCGAAAGCCATCAGGCGACTGAGCGCCTCTCGAGCTTTCGCCCGCGCCGTTTCCGGCAGGGCGTCGATCGCTTGTTGCAAGGGGCCGGCCATGCCCGGGGCCTGGAACAT
>JBFKAF010000705.1:0-2047 GCA_041621735.1 Pseudomonas sp. | reverse complement strand
CCTCCTGCTTGCCGCCGTGCTTGCGCACCAGGCGGTACAGCCAGCGCTCGATGCCGCCGGTGAGGCGGAAGTAGGCCGGGTCGATGGTCAGCACCAGGGCCTGATCCAGTACCCCACTGTAGAACCAGTCGGGCAGGATCAACTCGATGCCCAGCGGCCGGCCATGCGGCGCGGCCAGTTCCTTCCACTCGTTGATCCAGGAGAAACGGTGCAGGCGCCGGCCGGTGGTTTCGCGGATTGAGGTGGCCACGCTGGTCGACTGCAGCCGATCCAGGGCAGCCTTCAGCCGCTGGTAGTCGCGTAGCGAGGTTCCGCGGCCGATAAAGCGCAGGATCTCGTACGGCGTCGCCCGCATCAGCCGCGAGGTGGGGATGCCCGCATCGCGCGCCTCGACGATCTGGCTGGCCGCCCAGATCAGGATGTCCGCATCCCAGATCGTGGCGATACCATGCTCCAGCGTGCCCTCCACGCGCACCGTCACCTCGCCGGAACGAAAGTCGATGGGCACCGTGCGCCGCGACTTGGCCAGCGAGAAGAACGGGTGCGCCATCAGGTCCTGGGCATCGCGTGGCACCATATCGCCCGGCAGGGCACGAAATAGGTCCAATTGCTCGCTTTGCGCCGGCATAACGCGCACGCAGCGACTCATGGACAATGGTTTCACTGGTCATCACGCTGTGCTCCCGGGTGGCGGTCGATGTACTCGGGATCGAAGGTGGTCTCGAAACTGCGCGCACTGGCCCAGGCCTCGAGATCGGCCAGCGCATACATCACCCGCCGACCGAACTTGTGAAATCGAGGCCCGCCGCCGATCACCCGCTGTTTCTCCAGCGTGCGCGGCGAAAGGCGCAGAAAGGCCGCTGCTTCGCCGTTGGTGAGGTAGCGAGGGGCTGGGCAGGCTTGCCGTGTATCCGCTGCGCTATCGTGCGCTGCTGGGCTCATGGCGTGAGCCGCCGGGCCGGCCTTGCGGTGTAGCGGGGAATCGAGATCGACGCGCCGCAGGTGACGGGCGAGATCGGGTGAGTGCGACATGCTGGGTCCTCCGTAGACGTGGGAGGTGCACCGTGCGGCAGCCGTCGCGCTCGATCATGCCGGGTTGGGTCTGGGCAAGGTCGAGGGCAAGAGGGGCGTGGATTGATACCCGGACGGTCTGGGCGCTGACCGAGTACGCCCTCTCATGCGAGCCACTACCGGCAGCAAGCGACTCCGCAAAGTACCGCGCGCGCAGCGCTACGGGTTTGCGGATCTACGGCTTTCTACAAAACCTGAAAAGCGCATTGGCGGATTTCCGTAAATCCGTAAAAGCGTAAATCCGCTTTCCCACAAATCCGTAGATCCGTAGAAGCGGATCGGCGGATTTGTGCAAAGACGTAAATCCGTAACGGTCTGAATGGGCAGCCGCCACAGGGCAAGTCGCTGCAGGCTGACCGCCCGGTGCTCGCACCGGCGGCTCAGCTTCCAGGGTGAGGTGCGCAGGTGGCCGGCAGGACAGGGGCGCAAAAAAGCAAAGGCACCGGGTCAGTCCCGGTGCCCGGCGCTCAGCCTAGCGGTTCCAGAACACGTGAACCTGCTCGAAGCCAGTCTCCAGGGTGAACACATCGCCACTGTATTCCATGTCGCGGGCTATGGTCCGATAGTCGATGTACTGGGCCAAGTGCTGGGGAATGCTGCTGGTTTCCTCGGTCAGCTCCTGGGCGTAGTCGGCCAACGAGGCATGGCAGCCGCAGTAATCTTCCTCGGCCGCTTTGCGCGCCTGCTCCAGATCGTTGAAATGGGCGAGCAGGGCGCCGCCAAACTCGGGGTATTCATCGATAAAACAGGCGATCTCATGTGCCGTCTGTAGGCCCTCGTATTCACTGAGGCGGTAGCCGTCGAAGCCCTCGAAGTCGTGGATGGCGTATTCCTCCGCACACTCGACCGGTGCGGCCGCCAGCATGGCGTCGACCTGCGCCTGGATGTCGTCCAAATCCAGGGTGGCATCGATCCAGACACCATGCAGGTGGCCGGCGTTGTAGGCGGCCAGGTCGGCAACGTAGATGCTGATGTG
>JBFKAF010000704.1:0-2051 GCA_041621735.1 Pseudomonas sp. | reverse complement strand
GGGCGGCCGCCGTTCCACTGGCCGGTGGTGAAACCGAGGATTTCACTGCGTGCACCGGCCAGTTCCAGGGCACGGCTGAAGGCGTCGGCCAGCAGGGCGATGTGCTCGATGTGGTTGCGCATCGAACCGGAGTTGTCGATCAGCAGGCTGACCAGGCAATCGCTGTGCGGCCGCTCGCGCTCGTGGCGGAAGATCTCGCGTTGCTCGGGGCTGATGATCAGACGGCTGAGGCGGCCGGCATCGATCTGCCCGTCGGTCTGGGCGAAGGCCCAGCCATCTCGACGCGGCGCGGCCAGCAGGGCGCCCAGGCGTTTGGCCAGACGCGGTAAGTTGAGGCCCTGGCCGGCCAGGCGGCGATCCAGGCGCTGGCGCAGCTCTTTCAGCAGTTCGGGACGGACCAGGCTGGCGGCACTGCGCTCGCTGTCGTAGTCGCGGCTGAACACCTGATAGCTGAATGCAGCTTCGCCGCCGCGCGAACTGCCTTGGCTGGCGCCGCTGCTGCTGCCGTCGCCCTCGCCATCCTGTTCTACGTCCAGCAGCAGGGCGAAGGCCAGGTGGGTCTTCTCGGCGATTTCCGAGACCTTGCGCTCGTCGTTGTCGAGCAGCTCGGCGTCCAGTTGCTCGATCAGCTCTTGCGCCTTGGCGGCGATCAGCAGGGCATGCTCGGCAAACTTCGCCTGGTTGTGGCGACAACGGCGCAGCAGGCCGAAGGCCGCGCCGAAATGGCCGAGCAGGCTCAGCCGCGGCGCCTCGATGAGCATCTCGGTCTGTTCGCCGGCGCGCCCGCCACACAGCAGAATCCAGCTCATCTGCGCCAGGGTGAAGAGCAGCAGGCCGACATGCCCCTCGGTCTGCCCGGAGTCGAGAAACTGCTGGCTCCACTGCTCGAAGCGCTGCAACAGATTGCGCCGCACCCCTGGGTGACTGTCGGCCACCAGCGACTCGACGCGCAGTTGTTCGAGCAACTCGAACACCAGGCGTGCGATGGGCTGAGCCGGCAGACCCTGGCGGACCAGCGCTTGATCGCTGTGCTTGAGGCGCAGCGCCAGGCTATCGGCCACCCCGCGCCAGGCCTGGAACTCATCAACCTCGGGGTCTGGGTGCAGGTGCGGCGCGCGTACCGGGAAGTGCCGCTCCTGTACGTCCAGGCGCCCGCCGCGATAGCGCACGCGCCGCTCGCCGGACAGCGCGCGCAGCGTTGCCGCGCAGAGTTCTTCGAGCTGTTGCTGGCGTTTCTCGCGGCGTGGCGGCTGGTGCATGGCGGTTGTCCTGTGCGGGGTCAGGCCAGGGCGAGCAAGGGCAGCGCCGACTCGCCCAGTTCCTGGTCGAAGCAGCGTTGGTAGTACTCGGCGACTATTGGTCGCTCGGCTTCGTCGCACTTGTTGAGGAACGACAGGCGGAAAGCCAGCGCCGGGTCGCTGAATATCTCCATGTTCTCCGCCCAGGAAATCACGCAGCGCGGCGACATCAGGGTCGACAGGTCGCCGGCGGCGAAGCCCTGGCGGGTCAGGTCGGCCACCGCCACCATCGACGCCAGCAGGCCCTCGCCGTGCCGGGCGAGCAGGTGCGGCACCCGTGCGGCGACTATCGCGACTTCCTCGGCCTGGGGCAGGTAGTTGAGGGTGGCGACTATGTTCCAGCGGTCCAGCTGCGCCTGGTTGAGCACCTGGGTGCCGTTGTACAGACCGTTGAGGTTACCCAGGCCGACAGTGTTGGCGGTGGCGAACAGGCGGAAATGCGGGTGCGGATGGATCAGCTGGTTCTGGTCGAGCAGATTGAGCTTGCCGCCCTGCTCGAGGATGCGCTGGATCACGAACATCACATCCGGGCGGCCGGCGTCATATTCGTCGAAGATCAGTGCCATGGGCCGGCGCAGCGCCCAGGGCAGGATGCCTTCCTGGAATTCGGTGACCTGCTTGCCGTCGCGCAGGACGATGCCGTCCTTGCCGATCAGGTCCAGGCGGCTGATATGACCGTCCAGGTTGACCCGCGTGCAGGGCCAGTTGAGCCGCGCGGCGATCTGTTCGATGTGAGTCGACTTGCCGCTGCCG
>JBFKAF010000703.1:0-2053 GCA_041621735.1 Pseudomonas sp. | reverse complement strand
GCCGTACTGGAAAGCGAGACCTTCGATGCCAGCGGCGCCGTACTGCTCCTGGCAGTGCCCGAAGCGCGTTTCGCCGAACTGCAACGGCTGCTGGCCGATATCAGTCGTGGACGGAGCGAGTTGAAGAAGCGCTAAACCCGTCGAGGCTAAAGCGGATCGCCGCCCGGCCCCTCCCACGGATCACCACGATCCTGTGGGAGGGGCTTTAGCCGCGACAACCCTCATAGCCACACCGCATCCCACAGCGGATAATCACCCACCCGCGGCACCAGCCCGGCCCGCAACGGATTGGCAACGATATAGCGGGCGACCTGCAACACATCCTCTTCGCGGCGTAGCGCACGGTCATGAAAACCGTCCTGCCACAGCTTTCCGCTTCGCCCATTGAGCTGATTGATCTGCTTGGCACTGCGTCCTTTCACCCGGCGCATCAACGCGCTGAGTGATCCACGCTGCAGAACCAGCAACCAGTGCACGTGATCGGGCATCACCACCCAGGCCAAGGACTCAACCAAGCCATCGACATGAGCACTACGCAACTCATCGACCAGGACTCTGCCTACACGCCAATTCGCGAAGATCGGCTCACGCTTTTCGACAGTCGCCGTCAGCAGGTAAATCCGCTCAAGCTCGGAAAATCGACCCACACGCAATTGATCTGAACGGGGCATTCCTTTGCCTCCCTGATTTTCGTTTAAGCCTGTATAGCAACCGAATTGGTGGATTGCTAATCGCGGCTAAAGCCCCTCCCACAAGCGCGGCGGTTCCCTGCGGGAGGAGCCGGGCGGCGATCCGCTTTAGCCGCGACCGCCATTGATTCTGACCGCTAGGACAGGTATCTTCAGCGACACGCCGTTCGGCGTACCTGGATCAGCAGACAGGGTCAACACTGAGCTGGCTTACCTGAAATCAACCTCAGAGGAGCCTGCTCATGGCAGCTACCCGTATCTGGATCAAGAACCCCCTGGCCATCTTCACCGCCAACCAGCTGGACGCTTCCGGCGGCCTGGTGATCGAAAACGGCGTGATCAGCGAAGTGCTCGGCGCCGGCCAGCAGCCCAGCCGCCCCTGTGAGCGGACCTTCGATGCCCGCGAGCACGTGGTGCTGCCGGGGCTGATCAACACCCACCATCACTTCTACCAGACCCTCACCCGCGCCTGGGCGCCGGTGGTCAACCAGCCGCTGTTCCCCTGGCTGAAGACCCTGTATCCGGTATGGGCGCGCCTGACCCCTTCAAGCCTCGCCCTGGCAACCAAGGTGGCCCTGGCCGAACTGTTGCTGTCCGGCTGCAGCACCGCGGCGGATCATCACTACCTGTTCCCCGGCGGCCTGGAAAACGCCATCGACGTACAGGTCGAGGTGGTGCGCGAGCTGGGCATGCGCGCCATGCTCACGCGCGGTTCGATGAGCCTGGGCGAGGCCGACGGCGGCCTGCCGCCGCAGCAGACGGTGCAACAGGGCGAGGTGATCCTGGCCGACAGCCAGCGCTTGATCGACGCCTACCATGAGCGCGGCGCCGGCGCGCAGATACAGATCGCCCTGGCGCCCTGCTCGCCGTTCTCGGTGACCCAGGAGATCATGCGCGCCAGCGCCGAGCTGGCCGGCAAGCTGGACGTACGCCTGCACACCCACCTGGCGGAGACCCTGGACGAAGAAGACTTCTGCCTGCAGCGTTTCGGCCTGCGCACCGTGGATTACCTGGACAGCGTCGGCTGGCTCGGCCCGCGCACCTGGCTGGCGCATGGCATCCACTTCAACCCGGACGAAATCGCTCGCCTCGGTCAAGCCGGCACCGGCATCAGCCACTGCCCCAGCTCGAACATGCGCCTGGCCTCGGGCATCTGCCCGACCCTGGAACTGGAAGCCGCCGGTGCGCCAATCGGCCTGGGCGTCGACGGTTCGGCCTCCAACGACGCCTCCAACATGATCCTCGAAGCGCGCCAGGCCCTGTACCTGCAGCGCCTGCGCTACGGCGCCGAGAAGATCACCCCAGAGCTGGTGCTGGGCTGGGCCAGCCAGGGGTCGGCCAAGCTGCTGGGGCGCAGCGACATC
>JBFKAF010000702.1:0-2054 GCA_041621735.1 Pseudomonas sp. | reverse complement strand
GCTGGCCCTCGGCATACAGGGTGTCGAAGGCCAGCGATGACTTGCCGGAGCCCGATAGGCCGGTGATTACGATCAACTTGTCGCGCGGCAGGGTCAGGTCGATGTTTTTCAGGTTATGGGTGCGTGCCCCACGAATCAGAATCTTGTCCACAAACAGCGGCCTCGCATGGCGGGCGGAAACCCGCGAGTATACGGCCCCGAGGTGTTGCGCGGCAAAGCGTCACGGCTGTGCCGCGCCGGGCGAGGCTGTTAGAATCGCCGCCTATTTCCACAGGGCATTATCCATGCACGATCCGCACAGCGAGCGCATGAGTGGCAGCGAAACCCGTGCAGCCGGTGGGCTGGCGCTGGTATTCGCGTTCCGCATGCTCGGCATGTTTATGGTGCTGCCGGTGTTAGCCACCTATGGCATGGATCTGGCGGGCGCCACACCTCTGCTGATTGGCCTGGCGATCGGCGCTTACGGCCTGACCCAGGCCGTGCTGCAGATCCCTTTCGGCATCCTTTCCGACCGCATCGGCCGCCTGCCGGTGATCTACGTCGGGCTGTTGATCTTTGCCGCCGGTGCTGCGTTGGCGGCCAACGCGGACTCGATCTGGGGCGTCATCGCCGGACGTGTGCTGCAGGGCGCCGGGGCTATCTCCGCCGCGGTGATGGCCCTGCTCTCCGACCTCACCCGTGAGCAGCATCGGACCAAGGCCATGGCGATGATCGGCATGAGCATCGGCCTGTCCTTCGCCGTGGCCATGGTGGTGGGACCTCTGCTGACCCGCGCCTATGGCCTGTCCGGACTGTTCTGGGTCACGGCGGGCATGGCCCTGCTGGGTATTTTTATCGTGCTGCTGATGGTGCCGAGCGCGTCGAGGACGTTGCGCCACCGCGAGTCGGGCGTGGCCAAGCAGGCGCTGCTGCCGACCCTGAAGCATGCCGATCTGCTGCGTCTGGACCTGGGCATCTTTGTCCTGCACGCCATCCTCATGGCCAGCTTTATTGCCTTGCCGCTGGCGCTGGTGGAGCAGGGCGGTCTAGCCAAGGAGGAGCACTGGTGGGTCTACCTGACCGCCTTGCTGGTGGGCTTCTTCGGTATGCTGCCGTTCATCATCTACGGCGAGAAGAAGCGCCGGATGAAGCACGTATTGCTCGGTGCGGTGGCGGTGCTGCTGGCCTGCGAGGTGTATTTCTGGGCCTTCGGCACCAGCCTGAATGCCTTGGTGCTGGGCACCGTGGTGTTCTTCACCGCGTTCAACCTGCTGGAGGCCTCGTTGCCCTCGCTGATCAGCAAGGTCGCGCCGGCGGGTGGCAAGGGCACGGCGATGGGCGTGTACTCCACCAGCCAGTTCCTCGGCGCGGCGCTGGGCGGAATTCTGGGGGGCTGGCTGTACCAGCACTACAGCTTGTCGGGGGTGTTCCTCGGATGCGCCGCCCTGGCCCTGCTTTGGCTGGGCTTTGCTGTTACTATGCGCGAACCGCCTTATGTCACCAGCCTGCGCCTGCCGCTATCAGCCGCGGCATTGCAAGAAGCAGGGCTGGCCGAGCGTTTACAGGCTGTGCCCGGAGTGGCGGATGCCGTGGTGGTGGTCGACGAGGCCGCCATCTATATCAAAGTGGATACCCAACAATTGGATCGTATGTCCCTTGAGCGCCTGATCGAGCCGGCGCCGGTGACGTGCTGAAAGCCTAGGAGAACGTTATGGCCCGTGGGGTTAACAAAGTCATTCTGGTCGGTACCTGCGGTCAGGACCCGGAAACCCGCTACCTGCCTAGCGGCAACGCAGTCACCAATCTGAGCCTGGCCACCAGCGAGCAGTGGACCGACAAGCAGACCGGGCAGAAAGTCGAGAAAACCGAGTGGCACCGTGTGTCGCTGTTCGGCAAGGTCGCCGAGATCGCCGGCGAGTACCTGCGCAAGGGTTCGCAGGTGTACATCGAGGGCAAGCTGCAGACCCGCGAGTGGGAAAAGGACGGCATCAAGCGTTACACCACGGAAATCGTCGTCGACATGCAGGGCACCATGCAACTGCTCGGTGGTCGCCCAGACAATGCCGGTGGCGACT
>JBFKAF010000701.1:0-2054 GCA_041621735.1 Pseudomonas sp. | reverse complement strand
CACCACGCCCTTGCGCGCGATCTTATGGCCGGGCAGGCCCTCGATGCGCTCGCCGTCCAGGCTGATGCTGCCAGACGTTGGTTGGTAAAAACCGGTCAGGCAATTGAACACCGTGGTCTTGCCAGCGCCGTTTGGGCCGATCATCGACACCACTTGTTTCTCTTGCACGGACAAGCCCACGCCGTTAACGGCCAGCAGACCGCCGAAGCGCATGGACAGGCCGCTTACTTCGAGAATCGGGCGGCTCATGGTTTTAACTCCAGGTGCGGGCGCTGCATGGGCATCAGGCCCTGAGGGCGCCAGATCATCATCAGCACCATCAAGGCGCCGAACATCAACATGCGGTACTCACTGAACTCACGCATCAACTCTGGCAGCAGGATCATCACCACGGCCGCGAGGATCACCCCGAGCTGCGAGCCGAGGCCACCCAGCACGACGATGGCGAGGATGGTTGCCGACTCGATGAAGGTGAAGGACTCCGGCGTCACCAAACCCTGGCGGGCGGCGAAGAAGCTACCGGCGAAACCGGCGAAGGTGGCGCCCAGGGTGAAGGCGGACAGCTTGATCACGGTAGGGTTCATGCCCAGCGCACGGCAGGCGATCTCGTCCTCGCGCAGGGCTTCCCAGGCGCGCCCAAGCGGCATGCGCAGCAGGCGGTTGATCACGAACAGGGTGATCAGTACCAGCAACAGGGCGATCAGGTAAAGGAAGATCACCTTGTTGATCGACTGATACGCCGTGCCGAAGAACTCGTGAAAGGTCTGCATGCCCTCTGCGGCGCGGCGCTCGAAACTCAGGCCGAACAGCGTCGGCTTGTCGATGTTGCTGATGCCGTTGGGACCGCCAGTCAGCTCGGTCATATTACGCAGCAGGATGCGGATGATCTCGCCGAACCCCAGGGTGACGATAGCCAGGTAGTCGCCGCGCAGGCGCAGCACCGGGAAACCCAGGATAAAGCCGAAGAACGCCGCCATCAGTCCGGCGATCGGCAGGCACACCCAGAAGCCCAGGCCGTAGTAGTGCGACAGCAGCGCATAGCTGTAGGCGCCGACGGCGTAGAAACCGACGTAACCCAGGTCGAGCAGGCCGGCCAGGCCGATCACGATGTTCAGACCGAGGCCGAGCATCACGTAGATCAGGATCAGTGTGGCGATATCGACCGCACCGCGACTGCCAAAGAACGGCCAGGCCAGCGCGACCAGGACCAGTGCCAGAATGAACCAGCGTTGTGTCGACGGCTGGGTCAGGAAATCGCTGGCCTGGCTCGGCACGCGAGGCAGTTTAGGCGCCTGGGACCAGGCTGCGCTCAGTTGGCTGCGGAACAGTTGCCAGAAGAACATGGCAATGGCGCCCGCGCCGATGGCCCACAGCGCGGCGGCACTGGCGCCCTGTACTTCCAGTTTGATGCCGACGATGGTCAGCTTCAGGCCGAGCACCGGGTAGGCCACGGCCAGCACCAACAGGGCGCTGAAGAAGGCGATCTTGAGGTTTTTCGCAATGGCGGAACTCATACTTTTTCAACCTCCGGACGGCCGAGGATGCCGGTCGGGCGGAATAGCAGCACCAATACCAACAGGCTGAAGGCCACTACGTCTTTGTACTGGTCACCGAAAATGTCGGCGCCGAAGGCTTCGGCCACACCGAGAACCAAACCACCGAGGACGGCGCCCGGGATGCTGCCGATGCCGCCCAATACCGCGGCGGTAAATGCCTTGATGCCGGCGAGGAAGCCCAGGTGCGGGTTGATCACGCCGTATTGCATGCCCAGCAGCACCGCGGCCACCGCGGCCAGGGCGGCGCCGATGACGAAGGTCAGGGCGATGATGTTGTTGGTGTTGATGCCCAACAGGTTGGCCATCTTCAGGTCTTCGGCACTGGCGCGGCAGGCGCGGCCAAGACGTGAGCGGGAAATGAACAGCGTCAGGCCGACCATCACCAGGAAGGTGACGACGAAAATCAGCACTTGAATGTAGGAAATCACCACACCATTCATGGTGCTTTCACCGAACACGAAGTTGCCCGGCAGCGGATTGGGAATGGCTTTGTCCTTG
>JBFKAF010000700.1:0-2064 GCA_041621735.1 Pseudomonas sp. | reverse complement strand
GAAGCCTCGGGTTACACCAACCTGATTCCGCTGTTCACCCTGATCTTCGCCGTGCCGCTGCTCGGCGAGACCCTGAATAACCTGCAGGTGCTGGCTGCCGTCGTGCTGTTCGCTGGGGTTGCCCTGAGCCAGTGGCGCGGTGTTACGCCGGTGCCGGTCGGCGTACTGGATTAAAGAGGAACTGTTGATGAGCGATTCGAGAACCTGGGCCCGCGAGGCGATCCGCATCATCGAGGCGGATTTCCAGCGCAGCGCCGATACCCACCTGATTCCCCTGGAACTGCCTGGTTTGCCTGGCATCGAGCTGTATTTCAAGGACGAGTCCAGCCACCCCACCGGCAGCCTCAAGCACCGCCTGGCGCGCTCGTTGTTCCTGTATGCCCTGTGCAATGGATGGCTCAAACCCGGCGCGCCGGTGATCGAGGCCTCCAGCGGTTCCACGGCAATCTCGGAGGCCTACTTCGCCCGTTTGCTGGGCTTGCCCTTTATCGCGGTGATGCCGGCGTCCACCTCAAAGGAGAAGATCGCGCAGATCGCCTTCTATGGCGGCCAGAGCCACCTGGTCAGCGACCCGACACAGATCTACGCCGAGTCCGAACGCCTGGCCCGCGAGACGGGCGGGCACTTCATGGACCAGTTCACCTACGCCGAGCGCGCCACCGATTGGCGCGCCAATAACAACATCGCCGAATCGATTTTCCACCAGCTAGCCAGCGAGCGGCACCCCGAGCCGACCTGGCTAGTGTCCAGCCCCGGCACCGGCGGCACCCTGGCCACCCTCGGCCGTTACGTGCGCTACCGCCGCCATAACACCCGGGTGCTCTGCGCCGATGCCGAGCGTTCGGTGTTCTTCGACTACTACCGCAGCGGCGATGCCAGCCTGACCCTGGACTGTGGCTCGCGCATCGAGGGCATCGGCCGGCCGCGGGTCGAAGCCTCCTTCCTGCCCTCGGTGATCGACGCCATGTGCAAGGTGCCGGACGCCCTGTCGCTGGCGGCCATGCACTACCTGGCGCGGCGCCTGGGCCGGCGCGTCGGCGGCTCCAGCGGCACCAACCTGATCGGTGCCTTACTGGTCGCCCAGCGCATGGCGGCGGCGGGAGAGAGCGGGTCGGTGGTGGCTATTCTCTGTGACGGCGGCGAGCGCTATGCCGACAGTTATTACAGCGATGCCTGGTTGGCGGCCCAGGGTCTTGTCCTTGCTCCGTTGTTGGCGCAGATCACCGCCTGCGCCGAACAGGGCCTGGCCTTGCCGCCGTTGCCCACCAGCGGCTTGTAGCTGCGTGCCCCCCTAGGCTTGATGGCTGGTCTAGAGTGATTGCTGTGGCGTGCGCAGTTCGCGCCGCCAATGCCGGAGGTCCTCAGATGAAAATGTTACTGACGGTCGAATTTCCAGCGGAGCCTTTCAACTCCCTGGTCAGAAGCGCAAAGGTGGGCGAGCTCATTGAACGCATCCTCGACACCATCAAACCTGAGACGGCCTACTTCACCGAGCAAGACGGCAAGCGCGGCGGTTTTTTCGTAGTTGACGTACAGACACCCGCGGATGTGCCTTCTTTTGCCGAGCCGTTCTTTCTCAATTTCCAGGCCGAATGCAAGTTTCGCATCCTGATGAGCCCGGAGGATTTGCACAAGGCAGGCCTGGATGAGCTCGGCAAGAAGTGGGGTTGAGACCCGCGCAGTAGGCCACCCAGGCACGTAACAGTGGTAAGGCGGAAGACGGGTTAACCCCAGCTTGGCATTACCAGGGGGGGGGCGCGGCGTTCGCGCGAGTGGCTGTGGCCCTCGCGCCGTTCGCCGCTAACCTTGCCGTTGGCCTAGGCCTTGTCGTGCGCCAGGCCGAGCATATCCCGCGCCAGTGCTTCGGCGACGCGAATGCCGTCGACCCCGGCCGAGAGAATCCCGCCGGCGTCGCCCGCGCCTTCGCCGGCCGGGTACAGGCCCTTGACGTTGAGGCTCTGCAGGCTGTCGTCGCGGGTGATGCGCAGCGGCGAGGAGGTGCGGGTTTCGATGCCAGTGAGCACCGCGTCCGCCAGGGCGAAGCCCTTGATCTGCTTGTCGAAG
>JBFKAF010000699.1:0-2073 GCA_041621735.1 Pseudomonas sp. | reverse complement strand
TGCGCCAGTCAGCGCTTCGAGCAAGGCGGCTATCAGGCCGAAGGCAAGGCGTCCTATTACGGTGCGCGGCACCATGGCAAGAAGACCGCCAGCGGCGAGCGCTTCGACCAGCACGCCCTCACCGCGGCCCACCGCAGCCTGCCGTTCGGCAGCCGGGTACTGGTGACCAATTTAGGTAATGAACAGAGCGTGGTGGTGCGTATCAACGATCGCGGCCCCTATGTCCGTAGCCGGATCATCGACCTGTCGAAGGCCGCCGCCGAACGACTCGGCATGCTCCGTGCCGGCGTGGTGCCGGTGCGTGTGCAACAACTGGCGGACTGAGCCCGCGCCTTACAAACGGTAACCAAGTCGCGTCGCGTGCCTCTGGTGCCCAGCCTGCGGATCACTACACTGGCCGCATTTTCCAGGAGCCTGCGAGCATGACTCTGCTGACCTTCGTTTACCTGATCGCCGGCTTGCTGCTGCTGGTCGCCGGCGCCGAGGTGCTGGTCCGTGGCGCCGCCAAGCTGGCCGCGCAGTTCGGCATCCCGCCGCTGGTCATCGGCCTGACCGTGGTGGCCTTCGGCACCAGCGCACCGGAAACCGCCGTCAGCGTGCAGGCCGCCTTGAACGGCAGCGGCGACCTGGCCATCGGCAACGTGCTCGGCAGCAACATCGCCAACGTCCTGCTGATCCTCGGCCTGACCGCGTTGATCGCCCCGCTGATCGTCTCGCGCCAGCTGATCCGCCTGGACGTGCCGATCATGATCGGCGCCAGCCTACTGACCTTCGCCCTGGCCTGGGACGGCCACCTGAGTCGGCTCGACGGCGCCCTGCTGTTCGCCTGCGTGCTGGCCTACAGCGCCTTCCTGATCATCAGCAGCCGCCAGGACAAGGCGGCCGACGACGAGGATGAATTCGCCAAGGAGTTCGGCCTGCACGACACGCCCAAGCCCTACGCCTGGCTGATCAACCTGGCGCTGATCGCCGTGGGCCTGGTGCTGCTGGTCGGCGGTTCCAACTTCCTGGTCGAAGGCGCGGTCAGCCTGGCCCGTGCCCTCGGCCTGTCGGAGCTGGTGATCGGCCTGACCGTGGTAGCCATCGGCACCTCGCTGCCGGAACTGGCGACCTCGGTGCTCGCCGCGCTCAGGGGCGAGCGGGACATCGCCGTGGGCAACATAGTCGGCAGCAACATCTTCAACCTGCTCTGCGTGCTGGGCCTGGCCTCGCTGGTGTCGCCGCTGCCGATCTCGATCTCGCCGAACGCCCTGGCCTTCGACTTCCCGGTAATGATCGCGGTGGCCGTCGCCTGCCTGCCGATCTTCTTCACCGGCTATCGCATCAACCGCTGGGAAGGCCTGCTGTTCTTCGCCTACTACCTGGCCTATACCCTCTACCTGGCCCTGTTCGCCAGCGGCCGCCCGCTGGCCGAGACCTTTGGCGACGCCATGCTCGGTTATGTGCTGCCGCTCACCGCAGTGACTCTATTGGTGATCGCCGGGCGTTCCTGGCAGCGAAAACGCTTCATCTGACACTTAAAGGAACCATGCAATGACCGAGCAAACCGTCGACGGCCTGCAGGTGCGCCGCGAAGTCATGGGCGATGCCTTCGTCGACCGCGCCCTGAACAACGCCAGCGAGTTCAGCCAACCGCTGCAGGACTTCATCAACCAGCACGCCTGGGGCGGCGTGTGGAACCGTGCGGGCCTGGATCGCAAAACCCGCAGCCTGATCACCCTGGCCGCGCTGACCGCACTGAAATGCCCACAGGAGCTGAAGGGCCATGTCCGCGGCGCGCTGAACAACGGCTGCACGGTGGAGGAAATCCGCGAGGCGCTGCTGCATTGCGCGGTGTATGCCGGCGTGCCGGCCGCGGGCGAAGCCTTCCGCGCGGCGCAGGAAGTGATAGACGCCCATCAGGCCCAGGCTTAATCCGACCGTCGGGCCATGGCCTAACGCACAGCTAGCGTGACCCAGAAGCCTGGCGGGCTTGACCGCCCGTAGCTGGCAAGCGCCTAGTGGCCTGTGTGGCTAGTTCAATTAGTCAATTTCGGCGTCTGAGGCCCCGATACTGCGTTGCCGCTCCTCGCC
>JBFKAF010000698.1:0-2075 GCA_041621735.1 Pseudomonas sp. | reverse complement strand
GGGTCTTCCAGTCGCGCTCCAGCATCAGCGGCAGGCGATACACCACTACGTTGAGAAAGCTGCCAATCAACAGGCCAAGGATCAGGCAGCAAAAAGCCAAGGCCGGCAAGCTGCCGGCCAGAAAGTCTAGCGTCATGAGTTAAACCACCCCGCCCAGCTGGAAGATGGGCAGGTACATGGCCACGATCAAACCACCGACCAGCACCCCGATAACCGACATGATCATCGGCTCCATCAGGGTGGTCAGGTTGTCGACCGCGTTGTCCACCTCGTCCTCGTAAAAGCCCGCGACCTTGTCCAGCATCTCGTCCAGCGAGCCGGACTCCTCGCCAATGGCGGTCATCTGGATGGCCATGCTCGGGAAGATACCGGTGGTGCGCATCGAGAAGTTCAACTGGGTGCCGGATGAGACGTCGTTGCGAATTTTATGCACGGCATTGCGGAACACCACGTTGCCCGTCGCCCCTGCTACCGAGTCGAGTGCCTCTACCAGCGGAACCCCGGCGGCGAAGGTGGTGGCAAGGGTGCGCGCGTAACGCGCGACCACTGCCTTGTACAGGATGTCGCCAACAATCGGCGCCTTGAGCAAGGTGCGGTCGAGGAAGTCGCGGAATTTCTCGGAGCGTTGGTGTACCGCCTTAAAGGTGAAGGCGCTGGCGAATATGGCGAAAACAAAGATGAACCACCATTCCTGCAGCCCGCGCGACATGTTCACCACCACCTGGGTGAAGGCCGGTAGTTCGGCGCCGAAGCCGTGGAACACGCTCTCGAATTGCGGCACCACCTTGATCAGCAAAACGGCGGTAACGATTATCGCCACCACGATCACCGCGATCGGGTAGGTCATGGCCTTCTTGATCTTGGCCTTCAGCGCCTCGGTCTTTTCCTTGTAGGTGGCAATCCGATCCAGCAGGGTTTCTAGCGCACCGGCTTGCTCGCCGGAGTCGACCAGGTTGCAATACAGGTCATCGAAGAACAGCGGCTTCTTGCGCAGCGAGGCGGCGAAGCTGTTACCGGCCGCCACTTCCTGCTTGACCTCGTCGACCAGCTTGCGCATGTTGGGGTTGTCGAAGCCCTCACCGATGATGTCGAAGGACTGCAGCAGCGGCACCCCGGCCTTCATCATGGTGGCCATCTGCCGGGTGAACAGGGCGATGTCGAGGGGCTTGATCTTCTTGCCGGCGCTAAATAACGACACCGGTTTCTTGCGCACCTTGAGCGGGTTGATGCCCTGCTTGCGCAACTGGGCCTTGACCAGCGCGGGGGTTTGCCCCGTCAGCTCGCCCTTCATTTTGCCGCCTTTCTTGTCGGTGCCTTCCCAGGTGAACACACTGGTTTTTAGAGCTTTGGCCGCCATCGGTTAGTCCTTTGTCACGCGGTTCACTTCTTCGAGGCTGGTGATGCCTTGCATGGCCTTCAGCAGGGCTGAGGCGCGCAGGTCATTGAAGCCGTCTTTGCGCATTTGCGCGGAGATATCAATGGAGTTGCCTTCTTCCATGATAATCCGTTGCAGTGCGGGCGTGTTTTTAACCACTTCATAAATCCCGACACGGCCCTTGTAACCGCCGAGGCAATTTTCACAGCCGCTCGGGCTATGACCGTACAGCTTGAAGGTGCCGATACTGTCTTCTGGAAAGCCCTCCTCCAGCAGGGCTTCCCGAGGAATTTTCGCCTCTTTCTTGCAACTGCTGCAGAGCTTGCGCGCCAGGCGCTGGGCGATGATCAGGTTGACCGAGGTGGCGATGTTGAACGAGGGCACGCCCATGTTGCGCAGGCGGGTCAGGGTTTCCGCGGCGCTGTTGGTGTGCAGGGTCGACATCACCATGTGCCCGGTCTGCGCCGCCTTGATCGCAATGGAGGCGGTATCCAGGTCGCGGATCTCGCCGACCATGATGATGTCCGGGTCCTGGCGCAGGAATGATTTCAAGGCCGCGGTGAAGTCCATCCCATGCTTGGGATTGACGTTGACCTGGTTGATACCTTCCAGGTTGATCTCCACCGGGTCTTCGGCGGTGGAGATATTCACGTCCACGGTATTGAGGATGTTCAGGCCGGTGTACAGCGACACCGTCTTG
>JBFKAF010000697.1:0-2076 GCA_041621735.1 Pseudomonas sp. | reverse complement strand
TAGAGCACGCCCACCAGGAACAGGCCACCGGTGAACAGGTAAATGATCCCGCTGATCCACTTGCCCTGGTACATCCGGTGCACGCCGAACACCCCGAGGAAGGTCAGCAGAATCCAGGCAACGTTGTAATCGGTCTCCCCCGCGGTAAAGCGCAGATCGGCCTCCCGATCCATCGCCGGAATCAGGAACAGGTCGATGATCCAGCCGATAAACAACAGGCCGAGGGTAAAGAACCAGATGGTGCCGGTCACCGGCTTACCGTAGTAAAAACGGTGCGCGCCGAGAAAACCGAAGATCCACAGTAAATAGCCGATGAGCTTGCTATGAGTATCTTGTTGCTGCATGTCTGCCTCCTGCTGGCATGGCCCCGTTGGACGCCTCGAGCTATCCGAGGGTTCCTGCGCTTGGGCAACTCGCCGCTCACTCGCGCCAGCGAGCCCCTGTTTCAGTGCTGCCCTGAACGAGTTGCGCCAGCGCTACGTCACCGGGCATCGAATGAATGAGTGCCGCGCAGGCACATGAACTAACCAGCCTGCGCGCAAGCCTTAGCGGAAGCGCCGCCCCGGATCTTCCGCGCTGGCTTCCAGCGACAAGCCCTCGGACAGGCTGGTCAGGTGCTCGCCATCGGTTTCCGAGCCGAGCTTGATCAGCAGACGTAAGTCGTTCGCCGAGTCGGCGTAGAGCAGCGCATCTTCGTAGGTGATCTCACCCTGGATATACAGGGTGTACAGCGCCTGATCGAAAGTCTGCATACCCAACTCAGTGGAGCGCTTCATCAACCCCTTGAGCTCATGCACCTCGCCCTTGCGGATCAGGTCGGCGGCCAACGGCGTATTGATCAACACCTCGATCACCGCGCGCCGGCCCTTGCCATCCGGCGTGGGAACCAGCTGTTGGGCGACGATGGCCTTGAGGTTCAGCGACAGGTCCATCCACACCTGATTCTGCCGGTCGGCGGGAAAGAAGTTGATGATCCGGTCCAATGCCTGGTTGGCGTTGTTGGCGTGCAGCGTGGCCAGGCACAGATGACCGGTTTCGGCGAAGGCCACGGCATGATCCATGGTCTCGCGGGTGCGCACCTCACCGATCAGAATCACGTCCGGCGCCTGACGCAGGGTGTTCTTCAGCGCCACCTCGAAGGACTCGGTGTCGATGCCCACCTCACGCTGGGTGACGATGCAGCTCTGGTGCTGGTGGATGTATTCGATCGGGTCTTCGATGGAGATGATGTGGCCGCTGCTGTTCTTGTTGCGATAGCCGATCATCGCCGCCAGCGAGGTCGACTTACCGGTACCGGTGGCGCCGACGAACAGCACCAGGCCGCGCTTGGTCAGCGCCAGCTTCTTGAGGACTTCCGGCAGCTTGAGGTCATCCAGGGTCGGGATATTGGTTTCGATGCGGCGCAGCACCATCCCGGCCAGGTTACGCTGGTAGAAGGCACTGACCCGGAAGCGGCCGATGCCACGGGCGCTGATGGCGAAGTTGCACTCGTGATTTTCGGCGAAGTCGCGGCGTTGCTGCTCGTTCATCACCGAATGCACGGTTTCCCGCGTCTGCTCCGGGGACAACGGCGTCTTGGTGACCGGCATGATCTTGCCGTTGACCTTCATCGACGGCGGCACCCCGGCGGTGATGAACAGGTCGGAGCCGCCTTTTTCCACCATCAGGCGCAGCAGTTTTTCGAATTCCATGCGTTGTCTCGCCCATCAGCATCACGCGGATAACCAAATTGCAGTCGCGGCGCGCGTGTCTCGCCAGCGACCTGAACCCGGCGACCGCATGGCCGACCGGGAGCGGTTCAGAAGTTTTCCGGGGCCTTGGCTTTTTCCCGTGCGCTTTCGCGACTGACCAACCCCTTGGATACCAAGCCCTTGAGGCAGGCATCCAGGGTTTGCATGCCCAGCGAACCGCCGGTCTGAATCGACGAATACATCTGCGCCACCTTGTCCTCGCGGATCAGGTTACGGATCGCCGGGGTGCCGATCATGATCTCGTGAGCTGCCACCCGACCACCACCGGTTTTCTTTAGCAGGGTCTGCGAAATCACCGCCTGCAAGGATTCGGAGAGCATCGAGC
>JBFKAF010000696.1:0-2076 GCA_041621735.1 Pseudomonas sp. | reverse complement strand
GATGTCATCAGCCAGTCCGGCAGCGGCACCTGCCAGTAGGCGAACGGCATGGCCGCGACCACCCCGATGATCAGCGGATTGCGCAGGATGCTCCGGCAGATGGCCCGGGGATCGGACTTGGCGTCCGGGCTGTAGATGGCCAGGATCATCGCGGCGAGCACGTTGTAGCAGAGGATCACCAGGCCAGCCAGCACGCTGCCGACCGACAAGCCGTAATCGCCGTACAGGCTGGTGGCCAGGGCCAGGCCGACGATGCCGTTGTTGCCGCGAAACGCCCCCTGCACATAGATGCCGCGATCCTCCCTGGGGCAACGCCACAGAGCCCAACCCCAGATCAGCAGAAAGCACGCCAGAGTCGCCAGCACGAAGTAGCCGAGCAGCGCCGGGCGCAGAGCCGTCTGCAGATCCGCCTTGATGATGCCGAGAAACATCAGGGTCGGCATGGTGCCGCGAAACACCAGCGCCGAGGCGGTGTTGATGAACGCCGCATCGATCCAGCCCACTCGTTTCAGCGCCACACCGAGAAACAGCATGGCGAAAACCGGTGCGGTGACGCCTAGGGTTTGCTGGACGACGGCGAACATGATGGCGGCCAAAAATGAACAGGGCCGCCGATAGTAGGGGCTGCGCGCAGAGGCGTCGAGCGCCGCGCCAACGCTCTGCTACAGGGTCTAGCGCGTATGGGTCATCAAACTCAGCGACGTACCGGGCGCTTCTGCAATTTGCGCTGCAGGGTGCGCCGATGCATGCCCAGCGCGCGAGCGGTGGCGGAGATGTTGCCTTCGTGCTCGGCCAGCACCCGCTGGATATGCTCCCACTGCAAGCGGTCCACCGACATCGGATTTTCCGGCACCAGGCTGTCCAGGTCGGCGTGTTCGGAGAGCAAGGCAGTGAGCACGTCGTCGGCGTCGGCCGGCTTGCACAGGTAATTGGTCGCGCCGCGCTTGATCGCCTCCACCGCGGTGGCGATGCTCGAATAGCCGGTGAGAATCACCACGCGCATCTCGGCATCCAGCTCCAGTAGTTTGGGCAGCAGCACCAACCCGGAATCACCCTCCATCTTCAGGTCCAGCACCGCGTAATCCGGCAGATCCTGCTCGGCCAGCTTCAGCCCTTCCTCGGCCGAACTGGCGGTGGACACCCGCAGGCCCCGGCTGCTCATGGCGCGCGCCATGACCCGGGTAAACGTCGGGTCGTCATCGACCAGCAACAGGTGCGGCTTTTCTTCGCCGTCCAACAGGGACTCTTCGCTCATATTCACTCCTTGCTGGCCTGATTCAGGCCCGACCATAGGCGCGCGGCAACTTGAGCTCGGTGAGCGTGCCGCCCTCTTCGTGGTTATACAGTTTTACCGTACCGCCGGCACGGGTGACACTGGCCTGACTGAGAAACAGGCCGAGACCGAAACCCTTGCCCTTGGTGGTGAAGAACGGCCGGCCGAGCTGCTCGGCAATCGCCAGCGGCACCCCATCGCCAAAATCGCGGATGCTCAGGCGCAGCCACTGATGATCCCAGTCGAGGCGAATATCCAGCTTGTCCGGGCAGGCGTCGGCGGCGTTGTTGAGCAGATTGAGCAGCGCCTGGGTGAGGTCCGCCGGCGGCATCAACCGCGGCGGCGCACCGCGCCCCAGACACTGGTAGCGGTAGCTGGCCTCGGGACGCATCAGGTGCCAGCGATTGAGGGTGGTTTCCAGCCATTCGACACTGGACTGTTCGACTATCGCCTGGCGGCGATCCGCCTCGGCGGCGCGCACCAGGTGCTGCAAGGTCTCCTTGCACAGTTTGACCTGCTCTTGCAGCACCGCCAGGTCTTCTTGCAGCATCGGCTCCTGATGCTCGCGGCGCAGCTCCTTGATCAGCACGCTCATGGTCGCCAGCGGAGTGCCCAGCTCATGCGCGGCGCCAGCGGCCTGGGTGGCGACGGCGAGCAACTGCTGATCGCGCAGGCCCTCCTCGCGGCGCTCGGCGCGGTGCTGCTCCTGTTGACGCAGTTCCTCGGCCATCTTCGCCACGAAGAAGGTGATCAGCGCCGCCGCCAGGGCGAAGCTCAGCCACATGCCGTAAATCAACAGGCTC
>JBFKAF010000695.1:0-2082 GCA_041621735.1 Pseudomonas sp. | reverse complement strand
GCGCCTGATGCATCCTGCGCCCGTCGATTATTTCTTCAGCAGGGCGCGCATGTTGGCCAGCGCCGAGTTGCCGGTGGCGGCCTTGACCTCGGGGGGCGCGTCGTCCTGGCCTTCCCAGACCAGGTCTTCGGGCGGTAATTCGTCGAGGAAGCGGCTCGGCGAGCATTCGATGATTTCGCCGTATTGCTTGCGCTTGGCGGCGAAGGTCATGGTCAGGTTGCGCTTGGCGCGGGTGATGCCGACGTAGGCCAGGCGGCGTTCTTCCTCGACCGTGTCGGCCTCGATGCTGGAGCGGTGCGGGAGGATTTCCTCCTCCACGCCGAGGATATACACCGAGGGATACTCCAGGCCCTTGGAGGCGTGCAGGGTCATCATCTGCACGCCTTCGGCGCCGTCTTCCTCTTCCTGTTGGCGTTCCAGCATGTCGCGCAACACCAGCTTGCCGATGGCGTCCTCGATGGTCATGTCGCCGTCTTCGTCGCGCTCCAGGGTGTTCTTCAGGGCCTCGACGAGGAACCAGACGTTGCCCATGCGCGCGTCGGCGACCTTGTCGCTGGAGGCGTTCTGCCGCAGCCAGTTCTCGTAGTCGATGTCCATCACCATGCTGCGCAGGGCGGCGATCGGGTCGTTCTGTGCGCATTCCTGGCGCACCCGGTCCATCCAGCGCTTGAAGCGTTGCAGGCGTTCGGTGAAGCGTGCATCCAGGGTCTCGCCCAGGCCCAGTTCACCGGCGGCGGCATACATGCTGATCTTGCGCTCGGTGGCGTAGTTGCCGAGCTTTTCCAGGGTGGTGGAGCCAATCTCGCGGCGCGGTACGTTGATCACCCGCAGGAAGGCGTTGTCGTCGTCCGGGTTGACCAGCAGGCGGAAGTAGCTCATCAGGTCCTTCACTTCCTGACGGGCGAAGAAACTGGTGCCGCCACTCAGGCGATAAGGAATCTGGTGGTGCTGCAGCTTCAGCTCCATCAGCTTGGCCTGGTAGTTACCGCGATAGAGGATCGCGTAGTCGCTGTAAGGCCGTTGGGTGCGCAGGTGCTCGGTGAGGATCTCCAGGGCCACCCGTTCGCATTCGGCGTCCTCGTTGCGGCAGCGAATCACGCGGATTTCGTCGCCCATGCCCATCTCGCTCCACAGCTGCTTCTCGAAGGCGTGGGGATTGTTGGCGATGAGGATATTGGCGCACTTCAAGATGCGGCTGGTGGAGCGGTAGTTCTGCTCCAGCATCACCACCTTCAGCGAGGGGTAGTCCTCTTTCAGCAGCATCAGGTTTTCCGGGCGCGCACCGCGCCAGGCGTAGATCGACTGATCGTCGTCGCCGACCACGGTGAACTGGTTGCGCATGCCGACCAGCAGTTTCACCAGCAGGTACTGGCTGGCGTTGGTGTCCTGGTATTCGTCGACCAGCAGGTAGCGGATGCGGTTCTGCCACTTTTCCAGGATGTCCGGGTGTTCCTGGAACAGCTTCACCGGCATCAGGATCAGGTCGTCGAAGTCCACTGCGTTGTAGGCCTTCAGCGTGCGCTGGTAGTGCAGGTAGACGATGGCCGCGGTCTGTTCCTTGGGGTTGCGCGACTCACTCAGGGCCTGGTCGGGCAGGATCAGGTCGTTCTTCCAGCTGCCGATGTAGTTCTTCACTTCATCGATGCCGTCGTCGCCTGCGTACTCCTTCTGCATGATGTCGCTGAGCAGTGCCTTGATATCGCCTTCGTCGAAGATCGAGAAGCCTGGCTTGTAGCCCAGCGCCGCGTATTCCTTGCGGATGATGTTCATGCCCAGGTTGTGGAAGGTCGACACCGTCAGGCCGCGCGCCTCGGCGCCCTTGAGCAGGCTGCCGACGCGCTCTTTCATCTCGCGCGCGGCCTTGTTGGTGAAGGTCATGGCGACGATATGGCGGGCCTGGATGCCGCAGTTCTGCACCAGGTGGGCGATCTTGCGCGTGATCACGCTGGTCTTGCCGGAACCAGCACCGGCGAGCACCAAAAGAGGGCCGCCGACGTAGTTCACGGCTTCCTGCTGCCGGGGATTGAGTCGGGACATGCTGAAATCAACTGGGGAAAAAGGCCGGAGATTCTATCAGGGTTG
>JBFKAF010000694.1:0-2089 GCA_041621735.1 Pseudomonas sp. | reverse complement strand
TATCTGAAGCTGACGGAGGCGATCAAGCGCATCCTCGCCCATGCCATCGAGCGTGGCGGCACCACCCTGCGCGACTTCGTCGGCGGCGACGGCCAGCCCGGCTATTTTCAACAGGAGCTGTTCGTCTACGGCCGCGGTGGCGAGTTCTGCAAGAACTGCGGCAGCAGCCTGCGCGAGGTCAAGCTGGGCCAGCGCGCCAGCGTCTACTGTCCGCGCTGCCAACGCTGACGCTATCGTGCATCTGACTGCCTGGCACTGTGACGACCGCTGCGCGTTTAGGTAGTGATAGGTCGCGATCAGCGAGAAATCCTGGGCCTGTTCCCCGCTAGCCGCGGCAAAACACTGTGCTGCGTCTTTTATAGCGATTGACGGCCGTCACGCTGACAATTGCCGGAGCGCTGTTATAGTTACTGCCACCGACTTCGAATAGCTGAAGGATCGCCCCATGAAACTGTTTCGCTCAACCGCTGTTGTCCTGGCGCTGACCACTGGCCTGCTGGCGCTGCCGGCGCAGGCGGAAGTAGTGCAGCAGAATAACAGTGGCGACCCACTGTACACCGCAGAGGCGCCAGCAGCGTTCTCGATGGTGGCGGATTTGTTGATCGCTCGTCCCCTGTTGATCGCTGCAACCGTGATCGGTGCGGGCGTATTTGTGGTGGCGTTGCCGTTCGCTGCTACGGGTGGCGGTATTGGTGCTGCGGGTAAGGCCTTGGTGGTCGAGCCGGGCAAAGCCGCATTCGTGCGTTGCCTGGGCTGCACCGGTGACGGTTACAACCAGCGGCAGTGAGTCAGTTTGCGGATCCCAGTGTTTCAGGCACTGGGCGCGGGGCTGGATGCATCCTCAGCGATTGCAAGCAAATTTGAGTGCTTAACAGCATCAGAAGCCGGCTACGACGCCGGCTTTTTTGTGGCTAGCAATTGGCTGGGCGCCTTACCCGGCAGGCGCTGTGATGGCGCGAAAACTGACCTACAGCGCCTGTTGGCTCATTCGCCAAGGGTCGCGCTGGTGCCGATGCCGCGCGGGTCGCTGGCGGCCTCGACCCGCTTATTCTGCTTGTCCCAGAACAGTACCTGCTGGTTGCCGTAGCGGCGGTCGAGCGCCTTGAGCTGGTGGCCGCGCGCCTGCAAGTCGGCGATTTGCGCTGGGCTGAAGGTGTCGGGCTCGTGCTGGATCTGGTCCGGCAGGAACTGGTGGTGATAGCGCGGGACGCTGGGCCAGCGCGCGATGGGCTGGTCGTCGAGGTATTCGAGGATGGCCAGCAGCACCATGCTCGGGATGCGACTGCCACCGGGGGTGCCGAAGCTGGCGAACTCGCCAGGGCTTTCGATAAAGGTCGGGCTCATGCTCGACAGCGGGCGTTTGCCGGCGGCAATGGCGTTGGCATGACTGCCGGCCAGACCGTAGGCGTTGGCACCCTGCACGTCGGCGGCGAAATCGTCCATTTCATCGTTGAGCAACACCCCAGTGCCAGGCACGGTAAAGGCCGCGCCGAACGGCAGGTTGACCGACAGGGTGGCGGCCACCGCATTCCCGGCGGCGTCGAGCACCGAGAAATGGGTGGTGTGATTGCCTTCTTTCCAGCCGCCGGCGGGCGGCAGGCTGGCGCTGGGGGTGGCCCGTTGTGGGTCGATACTCTGGGCCAGGCGTTGCAAATAATCGGGCTCGAGCAGCTGCGCCACCGGATTCGTGACGAAGTCGGGGTCGCCGAGCAGGCCGCGGTCGCGATAGGCGCGGCGCAGCGCCTCGACCACCCAATGCGTGCGTTGCACCGGCTCGGCCTGGCGCCAGGGCAGGCCTTGCAGCAGCAGCAGGCTTTGCGCGATGGCCAGGCCGCCGGCCGAGGGCGGCGGCGCGCTGATCAGCTCGCGGCCTTCGTCCAGGCCGATGCGCAGGGGCTGGCGTTCGGCGACGCGGTATTCGCTGAGGTCGCGCAGGGACCAGATACCCCCGGCCTTGCGCACGCCGCTGACCAGTCGTTCGGCGACTTCCCCGGCGTAGAAACCGGCATGCCCATCGCGCGCCAGCAGTTGCAGGGTGCGCGCCAGTTCAGGCTGGCGCAGCAGGCTGAACTCTTCGGGGATTTCACCC
>JBFKAF010000693.1:0-2093 GCA_041621735.1 Pseudomonas sp. | reverse complement strand
GTCCGCGCCATCACCCGGGCGAACACCACCTGGCGCAGTTCGTTGAACAGGGTCACGCCGATGCGCGCCGCGCCGTAGGCCAGGAGCAGGCCGACCGGCAGCAGCAACAGGCTGGGCTCGACATTCAGGCCATCGACTATCTGTTTGAGGGCGACCGGCACATACAGGTTGACCAGCTTGGCGGCGACGATCAGCAGCAGCGCCAGGGCGATGCGTCCGAGGTAGGGCCGCAGGTAGGGCAACAGCTCGGCGACCACCGCGAAGTCGCCACGGGCACCGGCCGCGCGTTCGAGCGCCGCGGCGCCGCTGGCCGTGTCCTCGCCGGCGCTGCTGGCGTCAGGCCCTGGCGCACGGGCGGGCGGCGCGACCGGCTGCTCGTCGGCGGGTGTCATAGGACCACCTGTCCAGCCAGGCGAAGACGACTCGGCCAGTCGCGCGTAACCCGTGTGCCGCTTGGCACCGGCCTGAGCGCAACGCTGACTCGCTGTTCGACACCGCTCGACTTCTGCATAGCCGCTCCCCTGCGTGGAAAAGAGCCGTCGCTGCGACCTTACTCCACTGGGCGCTGAAGTTCCGCAACAGGTTCAGAGCTCCTCCATCCAGGCTAGTGCGAATACTTTGTGGCATGCACGGCAAATCTGCAGGAATGCGTCCCGCTGTTGGACTTGATGACGAATCGAGCGTATTGGGCGCTGTTATGCAACCGGGATAGGTGTAGGAGAAAGCATGCGACCCAGCAGCGCTCAGACGAACTGCCCACGCATCCAGGCCAGATACTCGGCGACAGCCGCGTCGCCTTCGCTCGGTGCCCAGGGCGCGCGCTCGCCCTCGCCGACCGGGCGGTAGGGCCCGGCCTTGCACTCGAACAGGATGCTGTCGGCGGCCAGCACCACCAGGGCGTGGAACACCCCAGGCGGCAGGTCGACGCCGACGCAGTCGCCACCGGCCTCGAGCACACGGGCCTCCAGCAGCTCGCCGCTGTCGCCGAAAATCAGCAGGCCCAGACGCCCCTTGAGCACCAGCAGGGCTTCGGCCTTATCCGCCGAGAGATGCCGGTGCGGCGGTATATAGGTATCCGGCTGCAAGCCGACGGCCATGCGGTGGCAAGGCTCCTGCATCTGGTGGAAGTTGTGGTGCTGGCGCTGGCGCGGGCTGGCGGCGGCCTTGCCGGCCAACTCGCTGAACAGGGCTCGATCGAGAAAGCGTGGCGCGTCCATGGGTCTACATTCCCTTGACCGCGAAGATGCCGGCGGCGTTGCGCCAGTAGCCCTTGTAGTCCATGCCGTAGCCGAAGATGTAGCGGTCGACGCATGGCAGACCGACGTAGTCGGCTTTCAGGTCCGGGCGGGCCTTGCGCTGGTGCTCCTTGTCGATCAGCACGGCGGTATGCACCGCGCGGGCGCCGGCGTGGCGGCAGAAGTCGATGATCGCACCCAGGGTGTGCCCTTCATCGAGGATGTCGTCGATGATCAGCACGTCGCGGTCGATAAACGACACTTCCGGCTTGGCCTTCCAGAACAGCTCGCCGCCACTGGTTTCGTTGCGGTAGCGGGTGGCATGCAGGTAGGACACTTCCAGCGGGAAGTTGAGCTTGGGCAACAGCTTGCCGGTGAAGATCAACCCACCGTTCATCACGCAGAACACCACGGGATTGCGTTCGGCCAGCTCGCCGTTGATCGCTTCGGCGACCTGCTCAATGGCCGCTTCGACTTCGGCTTCGGTGTACAGGCAATCGGCTTCCGCCATGACGTGGCGAATGTGCGCGAGATCGGCGGACATGGTGATTCCTCTTCAGTGGGCGGCGCTGTGCAAGGCAGAGAACCTGATCGGTGCGTCAAAATAAAAGTCGGCAAAGGTACGCATCTGCCCTCCAGGGGGCAAGCCCTGATGGACGAGCGTTACCCTGAGCAGCCTCACCCGGTCGCGACCGGCGGGTTTATCGGCGAACTGGGGGATATTAAACGCTAACCTCTGGAAAGACTCGGCCATACGCCACCACTTGGCCCGGCCAATGCTTTAATCTAACGGCATTTTTGCCAGCCCTGCCGGAGAACCCGCCATGCCCATTCTCGAGATCCGCCATCCGCTGATCC
>JBFKAF010000692.1:0-2100 GCA_041621735.1 Pseudomonas sp. | reverse complement strand
TGTTGATCGAGAAGCCAGCCAGGTACATCACTGCGAAGGTGCCGATCAGCGACAGCGGCACGACGATCGAGGGGATCAGGGTGGCGGACAGCTTGCGCAGAAACAGGAAGGTCACCAGCACCACCAGGGCGATGGCCAGCAACAGCTCGAACTGCACGTCGCCAATGGCCGCGCGGATGGTCTGGGTGCGGTCGGTGAGCACCTTGACCTCGAGGCTGGCGGGCAAGCCGGCGGTGATGCTCGGCAATAGCTGCTGAATGCGGTCGACCACCTCGATGACGTTGGCGCCCGGTTGGCGTTGAATGCTCAGCAGCACCGTTTCGTTGCGATCGGCCCAGGCGGCCAGGCGCAGGTTCTCGGCGCCATCGACCACGCTGGCGACATCCTGCAGGCGCAGGGCGGCGGCGTTTTCGTACTTGAGGATCAGGCCGCGGTATTCGTCGGCAGACTTGAGCTGGTCGTTGGCGTCGAGCTGCGAGACCCGGGTCGGTCCGTCGAAGTTGCCCTTCGGCTGGTTGACGTTGGACGCGGTGATCAGGCTGCGCACATCGCTCAGGTTGAGGCCGTGGCTGGCCAGGGCCTGCGGATCGACGCGAATGCGCACCGCCGGCCGCTGGCCGCCGGCCAGGCTGACCAGGCCGACGCCGCTGATCTGCGCGATCTTCTGCGCCATGCGCGTGTCGACCAGGTCATGCACCTCGGTCAGCGGCAGGGTCGCCGAGCTGATCGCCAGGCTCAGCACCGGGGTGTCCGCCGGGTTGACCTTGTTGTACACCGGCGGCGCCGGCAGGTCGTTGGGCAACAGGTTGCTGGCGCCATTGATCGCCGCCTGCACCTGCTGTTCGGCCACATCCAGGTCGACTTCCAGGGCGAAGCGCAGGGTGATCACCGAGGCGCCACCGGAGCTGGCCGAGGACATCTGTTGCAGCCCCGGCATCTGCCCGAACTGGCGCTCCAGCGGCGCGGTGACCGCGCTGGTCATCACCTCGGGGCTGGCGCCGGGATACAGGGTCAGCACGCGAATGGTCGGGTAATCCACCTGGGGCAAGGCCGACACCGGTAGCAGCCGATAGGCGATCAGGCCGACCAGGAAAATCGCCAGCATCAGCAGCGTGGTGGCGACCGGCCGCAGGATGAACAGGCGCGAGGCGTTCATGCGTCTTTCTTCGCGCGTGCCGGTTTGCTGGCCTGCGCTGCATTCGCTGGCTTGGCGATAACCTGCACCGCACTGCCTGCTTTGAGTTTGTCGGTGCCTTCAAGAACCAGGCGCTCACCCACGGCCAGCCCGTCGCTGATCAACACCCTATCCGCAGCGCTGGCACCGACGCTGACCGGACGAATCTGCACCTTGTCCTGCCCATCCAGAAGGAACACGAAGGTGCCTTTCGAGCCGTATTGCAGTGCCGCCGAGGGGATCAGGGTGGCCGCCTTGCGGGTTTCCACACGCAGGCGCACGTTGACGAACTGGTTGGGGAACAGCAACTCGTCGGCATTCTCGAAGTGTGCCTTGAGCTTGACGGTGCCGGTGGCGGTATCGATCTGGTTATCCAGGCTGTGCAGCGTGCCTTCGGCCAGCAGCTGTTGCTCGCTGCGATCCCAGGCCTGCACCCGCAGTTGCTCGCCCTGCCGCACGCGGGCCAGCACCGGCGGCAGCTGGCTTTCCGGCAGGGTGAAATTGACCGTGATCGGCTTGACCTGGGTGATGACCACGATGGGCGTGGTGTCGCCACTGCCGATCAGGTTGCCCGCATCTACCTGGCGCAAGCCGAGACGGCCGTCGATCGGTGCAACTATCCGGGTGAACTCCAGATTCAGACGGGCGTTGGCCACCGCAGCCTGGTTAGTCTTCAGCGTGCCGCGGTACTGGTTGACCAGCGCCTGCTGGGTATCCAGGGTCTGCTTGGCGATGGAGTCATCGGCATACAGGCCACTATAACGGGCCAGGTCGATCTCGGCGTTCTTCAGTTGCGCCTGGTTCTCCAGCAGCGCGCCTTCAGCCTGCTGCAAGGCAATCTGGTAGACCCGCGGGTCAATCTGCGCCAGTGGCTCGCCGGCCTTGACCTGCTGCCCCTCCTCGAACAGCAGCTTGAGCAGTTCACC
>JBFKAF010000691.1:0-2103 GCA_041621735.1 Pseudomonas sp. | reverse complement strand
GCGACACCCAAAGTGCCACCGTTCTGCTTCATCACGTTCAGCAGGGTACCGGAGATACGCGCACCGGAACAACCGAACGGGTGACCCAGAGCAATCGCGCCGCCGTGCAGATTGACCTTTTCTTCCATCTTGTCGAGGACTTTCAGGTCTTTCAGAACGGGCAAACCTTGTGCAGCAAAGGCTTCGTTGAGCTCGATGAAGTCGATGTCGGCCATGCTCAGCCCTGCACGCTTCAGGGCTTTGTGCGTGGAAGGAACCGGACCGTAACCCATGATCGCCGGATCGACACCAGCCACAGCCATGGCACGTACCACCGCCATTGGCTGAATGCCCAGATCCTGGGCACGCTGCGCGGACATCACGATCATGCAGGAAGCACCATCGGTAATCTGCGAAGAAGTCCCCGCCGTCACGGTGCCGCCCTTAGGATTGAATGCCGGCTTCAGAGCCGCCAGGCTTTCCAGGGTGGTTTCCGGGCGGATGGTTTCGTCGAAATCGAACATCTTCAGGAAGCCGTTCTCGTCGTAGCCTTGCATCGGGATGATTTCATCCTTGAACTTGCCTTCGACGGTGGCTTTGTGTGCCAGACGGTGAGAGCGCTCACCGAAGGCGTCCTGCTGCTCACGACTGATGCCATGCATCTTGCCAAGCATCTCGGCAGTCAAACCCATCATGCCGGACGCCTTGGCGGCGTACAGCGACAAGTGCGGGTTCGGATCGACACCGTGCATCATGCCAACGTGGCCCATGTGCTCCACGCCACCGATGACGAATACGTCACCGTTATTGGACTGGATCGCCTGCACGGCAGTGTGCAGGGCGCTCATGGAGGACCCACAGAGCCGGCTGACGGTTTGCGCAGCACTGGTGTGCGGGATCTGAGTCATCAGCGACGCCATGCGCGCGATGTTCCAGCCTTGCTCCAGGGTCTGGTTCACACAGCCCCAGATCACGTCTTCCACTTCGGACGGATCGACCTTGGTGTTGCGCTCCAGCAGCTTGCTGATCAGGTGTGCCGACATACTCTCGGCACGGGTATTGCGGTGCATGCCGCCCTTGGAGCGCCCCATCGGGGTGCGGCCGAAGTCGACGATGACTGCATCTCTAGGATTCAGGCTCATAAATTCACTCTCGCTCTAGTCTGTCCGCGATTAACCGAAAAACTTCTGGCCGCTGGCGGCCATTTCGCGAAGCTTGGCAGTCGGGGTGTACAGCGCGCCCAGATCGGCGTACTTATCGGCCAGGGCCACGAATTCGGCTACACCGATGCTGTCAATGTAACGCAGCGCACCACCGCGGAACGGCGGGAAGCCAATGCCGTAGATCAGGCCCATATCGGCCTCGGCTGCGCTATCGACGATGCCGTCTTCGAGGCAGCGCACGGTTTCCATGCACAGCGGAATCATCATGAAGTTGATGATGTCTTCATCGGTCACTTCACGCTGTTCGCCGACGATGGACTTGAGCAGCTCGTAAGCCTGAGGATCGATCACCTTCTTCGGCTTGCCGCGCTTGTCCATTTCGTAGGCGTAGAAGCCCTTGCCGTTCTTCTGGCCCAGGCGATCGGCTTCGTACATCACGTCGACCGCAGTGCGGCCTTCGACCGCCATACGATCCGGGAAGCCTTCGGCCATGACGTCACGGCCATGGTGCCCAGTGTCGATGCCGACCACGTCGGACAGGTAGGCCGGGCCCATTGGCCAGCCGAATTTCTCCATGACTTTATCGATGCGCTGGAAGTCCACACCGAGTTCGAGCAGCTTGGAGAAGCCACCGAAGTACGGGAACAGCACGCGGTTGACCAGGAAGCCCGGGCAATCGTTGACCACTACCGGGGTCTTGCCCATTTTCTTGGCATAGGCCACGGTGGTCGCCACCGCTACTTCGCTGGACTTCTCACCACGGATCACTTCGACCAGCGGCATCATGTGCACCGGATTGAAGAAGTGCATGCCGACGAAGTTTTCCGGACGCTTCAGCGCTTTAGCCAACAGGCTGATGGAAATGGTCGAGGTATTGGAAGCGAGGATCGCATCTTCCTTCACCGCGCCTTCCACTTCGGCCAATACGGCCTGCTTGACCTTGGGGTTTTCGACCACGGCT